>JABCZY010000039.1:1284-20556 GCA_013289395.1 Bacteroidota bacterium | reverse complement strand
CATCTTTTTGCTGCGCCAGTGATGCCGCAGAAATCAGGGTACATATAAATACGTAGGAGAGTTTTCTCTTCATATAGTAATTCTCGGAATGTTCTGTTAAAACATTGCGCGTGTTCCGCTGCTAAGAAAAGGGTTAGGATTAATGAATCGGAGGGATAATTCAAAACCACCTCTGCCCGATGAAGCGGGGGTAAGAGCAGAAGTATTAAAGTCGTAGCTGAAACCAAAGGCGTAGTTGGCCCATTCTATCTGGGTAAGAACAATGGCAGCATCACCAACACGGTAGTAGCCGCCTACATCAATGGCAGAGCCTTTATTAATACCGGTGTATTTACTTTCCTGCTTTAGTGCATAGCGTATTTTCAAGCCAAGGTCAATTTCCTGGGCAGGGCCTTGCTCATAAAGTACAAAACATGGTACAAGCCCTATGTTCGAATTTGCAATACCATAATCAACATAGCCATGTGCAACGTAACGCATGTATAATTTCGTACCTGCGCCACTTTGGCCGTAGTAGGACATTTCGGGCTGGTTAACATGAAAAATGGCAGCGCCTACATTCGCTTTAAACTGATCGTTAGATGTCATATTGGTTTGCCCCACTCCATAGCTGTATGATAAACCCGCAGAAAAATCAGCATACGAAAAGCTATTACCTATTGATGTTTCACCGCTTGATGCAGCTGGTTCGTATTGTCCGTTTATGTATTGATTGTCCCAACTTAAGCCTGCAAGGTTTATACTATGCTGTGACCAGCCCGCCTGCAAGCCACCGGCTAAAGAACTTTTTTCACTTAAAAAAATACCACTGGCCAGGCTAAAGTTAATTTCGGTAATACCAATACTGGCATCGCCCGATTTATCGTTATAAAAAGAAAGGCCCGGTGATAAATAGCCTTTAGTCCATTTTTTCATAATGTTGTGTAACTGAACCGTAGCAGCCATGGTATTAAAGCCTGCACCCGTTCCGGCAACACTTGCCCATTGGCTGCGGTAGTTAACCTCGGCCATTACTTGCCCATTGTAAACACCGCAAAGCGCAGGGTTTAGGGTAAGCGGCGATTCATAAAATTGTGAAAAATGAACATCTTGTGCAGAAGATTGCATTACAACTCCGCACATAAAAACTAATACAAGTGTGGTTAATTTCCTCATACTTAGGGAAGTAATAGACTACAAATATATAATTTTAAGCTAATAAAACTACTAAAACATTAACCAACAGGTTAACAGAAAGTTTAATAGTCCTATTTAGCTGAAGGATGGTCAATGTACCAGGTAGCATTTAATGTTAAAGACGAATCAACTGAAATGCCTCTGTCTTTTGCGCCTTTTTCAACAATTGCCATCCACTTGGTATCGGTTCGTATATAATCTTCAAGCGCCTTAACACGGGTATAATAGTCCGCATCGTGCTGCACTACTTCTTTTTCAGTAAATACCTTATAGGCCTTTTCAATAAAACCCCAGCCCAGGTTACCCAGTTTGGCGTCGGTACATAGTATTATTATTACATCGTGCTTGTTTATCTGCTCTCGCAAATTCACTTGGTCGGTGGTTAGGCCATTCTGGTAAAAATCGGGGTACACCTGGCTATTATAGTACCAAAACTGGCTCGATGAAAACACATTCGAGAAACCAAAATTGAACATACCCCAATAAAAGCTATCGGAAATAACTATAGATGAAACCTTGGCCTTACCTGAATCAGATTCGAAAATCAACTTAGGATACGCAAGCTCAGGTCCTCTGAGATTGAAAAGCAAATTCATACCGTCTTCAATATCGGCATCGCGCTCGCGTGGCTTATCTATTTCAATATCGTTCCAAGAAACATGAGGCATTCTGATATTCCTCTTTTTCTCTATATACTTAACTATAGAATCGGCTGCAAGGCACTCGCCATAATAGCTCCAGTGGATGCCATATTTAGGATAGAGCAGATATTTTGATTTGTTTTTATTCTCTACAAAGTACTTATCAAAGTCAATGTAATTTATGTTAAGCTCATTGGCAAGCTTTACATAGCCTTCGTAATTGGTAGGGCCTTTTTCGCTCTTTAAGTTATCAGGAAAATATTCTGGGTAGAAAGTTCCTTTACCTGCAGCAATAACAAATATCAGGGTCTTATTCAGTTTTGCAAGCGTGTCCTGCAAAAACTTCAGTTTATGCATTCGTTTACTAATGCTATCCATGCCAATAAAGTCTCTTCCGTAATAGGCTTTTATATAATCTTCTTCGTACAGATAGTTTTGTTTACCAATAACCACATTGTTTGCAAGCGCCTTGTTATAGAACTTAAACGCTATTTCGTTATTGAACCGGATGAAAATATTACGCAGGCCAAAGGCCTCGTTCAGGTATGTTTCTTTTTGCGATTGATAGTCGCCCGAGAACCAACCATCGACTGTTATAGCTGTGTCAGCAGCAGGTGTAATGGCACCTTTAAGCGGTTCTACCTTAATAATGTTAAACGTATTTTGAATAAGCGGCAAGGAAAGCAAGCCTAGCATGAGCAGGAACAAAATATGCTTTATGTTAAAACCGCTTTTCATTAAAACCTGAAATAAATAAAGGGGTTAAACCCAAATGAAGTTATAGAGCCTATTGAAATACATAAAAGCAGAACAGAAATGGCAAATACCAACAAGTGCTTTCGGTCGGAATATTCATTCACATAAATAGCATCCTGCACCTTTTGCCCCATTTTAAAATAGGTGAAGAACGAAAAGATAATGGCCAGCACAAAGAAAATATAGAACTCCGTATCGAATGAAGTACTGTTTGCAAATTTGAAACTGAACAAGCGTTTGATGTACACAAAGGCATCAGATATTTTTTCAACCCTAAAGAAAACCCAACCAATTACAACAATAAAAAAACTGATGATGGTACTCGGCAGCTTACCAATTCTCCGATACACATTAAGCAGAAAGCCCTTTTCAAGCACCAGGAAGAAACCATGATAAGCACCCCAGAGCACAAAGCTCCACGAGGCACCGTGCCACAAACCCGACGCCAGGAATACTATCCACAGGTTAAAATACATGTGCGTTTTTGTTTTCACACGGTTACCGCCCAATGGAATGTAGAGGTAATTACGCATCCAGTTACCGAGTGTAATATGCCAGCGGCGCCAGAATTCAGTTATGCTTTGCGATGTGTAAGGATTGTTAAAGTTCTCAGGAAATTTAAAACCAATCATTTTACCAATGCCAATGGCCATATCGGAGTAACCTGAGAAATCGAAATATATCTGAAAGGTATAGGCCAAAATACCCATCCATGCGGTAGATGTGCTTAGGCTTGCGTAGGGCTGCGAAAAAATGGCATCGGCCTGCAGGCCCATGTGGTTAGCAATAAGCACCTTTTTCGAAAGGCCAATAATGAAACGGTAAAAACCGATCAGGCGATTATCGACGGTTTCGTTTTGCGAACGGTCAGTGATCTGGTCAGCAATTTCGTGATACCTGATAATGGGGCCGGCAATAAGTTTGGGGAACAGAATAATATATAACTGGTAATCCCAGAAACGGTGCAAAGGCTTGTGCACCTTGCGGTACACATCAACCACATAGGTTATGGTTTCGAAAGTATAGAACGAAATACCCAAAGGCAAAACAAGCTTTGTCCAGTGAATATTGTGCGTACCGAACACGGATAACACATGATTTACGTTCTCAATAAAAAAGTTCGAGTACTTAAAGTAAACCAGCAGGCCCAGGTTTATAGAAACCGACAGCGTAAGCAGCAAGCGGCGGTAGAGGCGCTTCTCCAGCCTGTCCATGAGCTGCACCAGGTAAAAATCGACCGAAGTGGTTGCCAGTATTACAAAAATAAATTTTGGCGCACCCCAGCTGTAAAAGAAAATACTGAACAACAGTATTACAATATTCTTCAGTTTTTTACCAACTATATAATAGCTGATCAAAAAAACTGGAAGAAAGTATAATAAGAATACTATGCTGCTGAATACCATTTACGCCTCGCCTCGATTTGCAACAAATATAATAGTCTCATTAAATTGGGGTCTTTTTTGGTGGGGCTGTAAATTTCCCTCGCCTTTTAGGAGAGGGTGCAGGGTGAGGTCGGGTATTCGGGGCTGCTCTTGCTCCCTGCTTGCCTGTATTTTCTATACTCGCATTATTTGCAGCTAACCCGCGCCCACCTTTTGCCTATTTTGAACTGCTTTTATTTCTACTAACAATACGCGGTCTTGCGAGCGCAGTGAATGTAAGAATACCCAGTCGTTTACAACCCTACTTTTTCCTTTAACTTCAGGCAATGCGTATTATTGGGCTCAATTGAAAGCCCAATCGAAACTGCCGCGCGTGCACTACGAAAATCGTTTAAACGCAAAAACAGCCATGCTAACTGAGAATAATAGCTCCCATCATATACTGAAGTATCTGCTTCAAGCTTCTTACTATATACATCAACAAGCTTTTGAACCATAATCTGTTTTTCATAAGTATCTATTAAACTACTGTTTTCTTTAAGTAGTTCATTGATTCTATTAACACATTGGTACATTTTCTCAAGCCCAGTGATTTTCAGTTCACATACCTCAATCAAACTATGAATTTCGCCATTCCAGTCCTTAAGTTTTTTATATAGGTCTGTCAGCTTGTTCCATGCATTATATTTCAAATAATCATCCGTTGTGTTTTCAATATGGTTCTGATAAGCAACAACGGCAAAATCAATTCTGCTTTCTTGAGAATAAAGCTCTGCCAATTGCAACCAAGCAGGTGGATACTTCCTACATAAATATTCAAGTGTAGGAGAATACATTTCAATCTTTTCCCTATTCAGACTCACTCTTCTTGTTATATCCCTAAAAAACTTATTAATTTTCGGGCCAACCCCCAACCTGATTTCTGATGCAAGCCCTACCCCAAATGTATTCAGTAGCTTAGTATCCGCTTCAATAGCAGTCTTAAGCGAGCTTACTGACAATTTCTTCTTCCCAAATATAGAAGCAGATAATGGTATAGAAAGAAAATTCGTATTATCTGCCTCCGATACAATAATATCAATAAGTGATGTTCTTATCAACTCTTCTATTGCCTCTTCTACATCAATGTGCTCAACATTTCGAGCAAGTACTGCTTCTATTGCTATTTGAGGGATGATTGTCCTCCAATTTGACATCGTTAAAAAGATTCGTCTTGCTGAAAGAGACAAACCCTTATACGTCCTTTCAAACAAAGCTGTAAGTATATCTTCTTTACTGCCAATTAATCTTTTGAAGCTACCTGATGCACCTTCTTTAGCAAATTCACCAAGCAATATTTTTGCAATATAAGGGTGTCCATCAGATTCAATATATAGCTCCTGAATTAGCCCGTCCTTAGTAATAATATCTTCTATCTTAAGCATTTTAGCGGTAGATATTACCAAGGCATGGAACTCTCCTTCACTCATGCCCTTTACTTCAATAGGGTAATCAGCTTTAAAATCTCTAAATCTTGATGTGATTAGTATTTTATTGGGCAACTTAATTTGCGAATCAAGCCATTGGAATAAATCAACTGGGCTCGCAACTGTTTCAAAATTGTCGAATATGAATAAAACACTTCCTATTGAGCTTTTTCTCAGTTCCATTTGCAGAAAGTCTTTTGCTTTAAAGCCCTTATTTTTCACGCCATCAGGCTCAAGTAGCCTTACATATTCTTTAGCTATATCGTCCTCATTTAACACATTTGGTTTCACAGGCTTTGCGCCTTCGATTAGAAGGTCAATGTCACGTGCGCTAAACCACACAATTGCATCAAAAAGAGTATCTTCACATAATTCATTTAGTACAGATATTGCCAAGGAGGTTTTACCAATTCCTCCTCTTCCGACAAGCGTAACAATAGGATACCTATCATTCGTTAATATTCTTTTCAACTCCTTTTCTAGCGAAGCCCTTTTAATGTAATCAGTCTGTATTTTGGGTAAGTTTGTAAAAACTCTTCCATTAAGGTCTAGCTTACCAAGACCTTCTGTTTCACTTGAAGGCAACTCACCTGGAGGGTTTAAGAACTCTGTCGCATCCTTGGCTGATTTTTTACCAGTGATATATGACAGAACTTCAAATCGGACGTTTTTAAATCCACCATTAGGCATGTAAAAATCAACCAATCCATCATCCGAAAACATAAGGTCAACTTTCACTGGTTTCCCTAAATGAATATAAACACCATTGTCATAGGCATGATTTTTTTCAATTCTAAGGTTATGAAAACTATCTGCCTTTGTTGAGATGTCCACAACTTTGTACTTATCAGAATAATTCTTATAAAGGTAAGCCCACTGAATATCTTTAAAAAGCGAAAAACACTCTATCAGTTTTTCTATAGACTCATTTAAGGGTGAACAAAGCTTGGAATATACTTCTGATGTATAAGCTCCATGTCCTTTCGTTGCGTTTCTTAGACTTGCAAAATCAGAAAACCATGTTTTTCCAGCCACCTTGGTTGGTAATGGCTCTGTGTTACTATCTATTATTCGTAAACAATTACTAAGTAAGCTGGCTGATTGATACTGCCAACTATCAGCAGTTAGTCGTTCAGTTAGTTCTTGTTGTACGTATGCGTAACTGGGTTCAAAATACTGGGAAGCCGGTCCCGTAAGAACTTCATCCATTGCTGAAACCCAATCACCTATACCATCCACTCTAAGCAACCTATATACCAATCCGTATTTATGTTTTTGTTTACTGTCTACAATTGAAGCAACAAGACCAGCAGAACATATTTTCACAAGCTGCTCTCCAGCCAACATCAAGTCATTAAAGTAGGCTGAATCAGAGTCGGATTTGGAGCTATTGACCCTCTCTAGCATTCTTTGAAATGGTGTAAGCATCTTTCTGTTAAGATTTCAATATGTGTTGTAACTTTCCTCTTATCACAAATATAGTTGTATTTCAGCGCTAAATAAGAAAAAAAACTTTTTTGTTTTCTCTTCCTTTTTGTTATTAATAATGATGAACAGTATTAATAATAACTATTTGATAATCAATTATTTAATTAATATTGGCTATATATTTTAGCAATTGAGATCATTGTATTTTATTGTTATTATCAATAGAAGCGAAGTTTCATTGAATTTTCAGGTTGTTGAAAAACACACCACTATTCCGAAATAAAAAGGTAGCCCTGCAACTAACTTTGTAGTATTAAATCCACTCGTTAAAGCAGAATCATATTGATTCGCTTTATGATAAAACAAACCAATAAAGCAGAACCGTACTGATTCGCTTTATGACAAAATAAAACACAATGCCATTTACAAAAGGAGAATCAGGCAACCCTGAAGGCAGGCCTGTAGGTTCGCAGAACAAAAGAAAAAAGCAATTACGGGAAATGATTGAGAATTTCCTGGTCAATAATTTCGAAGCCGTAGTTGAAGAAATAAATACCATGTCCAGCAAGGACAAAATAAAGTTTTATGTTGAGATGTTACCTTATGGCCTTGGTAAAGTCCGCGCCGAAAGCGGCGATATCAATCTTGATCGCCTTACCGACCAGGAGATAGATGAGATATTTGAAAGGCTTAAGGAAGTTGCGACACAGACCATTGAGGAAACTACGAGGAGTTATATAAGGCCGGGGTGAGGTAGTTTAATTAGGAATCGGGGAATTAGGAATTAGGAGTAAATATGGTAGATGCGAAAAGTAACGTCCTCCCTTTCAGGGGAGGAAATGAGGTGGGGCGAAAATTGAGCCTGTGGCGTCAACAATTCCTATTACCGACCTCTTAGCAAATACTATGCCTCCTTAAATGGCAATTATAGCATAGTATTCATGAGCTCCAATAAAATAAATCGTGTCGCGAATAACAATCACCAACTGAATATGCAGAAAAGCGAGTGCTAGATCATTGCAGGCTATTAGCGTTAAAACTAAACGCTGTTTGAGTCCCCTTGTGTTTCGGGACGAGTTCGTTTAGTTTAGCGGAGAAGGACATAGTTTTGTCCGCATTTCTAAGCAGTCTTGACCTTTTGTTTGTTATTCACTAGCGTTTGCTCTTCAAAGGAGTTCATGCTTGCTGCGCAGGTTTATGTCAAGATAAAAGAAAGAAGGAACAGATTGATAGGCAAGGGTTAGCTGCAATTTATATGTTCTTTTGTCTTGACACAAAAGAACTAAAAAGTCAAGACAGCCGAAGGTGATCCTGCCTTTAAGGTCAGGACCGAATCATGAACAGCAGCCCAGCCAAAGCGCTGGATATTTCGCCGCTGCTTCCTGATTCTTCACTGACGCCTGTCTATTCTTCTCCTTTTGGGAGAAGTAAAACGTAATCTCACTGCATTTGGAAATAGGCAAAAGGTGGGCGCGGGTTAGCTGCAAGATATGCGAGTTTAGGAAACTCAGGCAAGCAGGGAGCAAAAGCCGCCCCACATCAGGAACGCCCATATTGAATTAAGAATAAAGCTTTGCTGATTGTTTTAGCAGTTTCATACTGTATATTCTATTTTTCTATTTTTACCCGGCTCAAAAAAGGCTAATAATGCTGTTCAATTCATTCCAGTTTCTATTATTTTTTCCGATAGTTACAATCCTATATTTTCTGTTGCCGCATAAATTCCGTTGGCTTCATCTGCTTATTGCCAGTTGCATTTTTTATATTGCATTTATACCGGTTTACATACTTATTCTGCTATTCACCATTATTATTGACTACATAGCAGGTATAATGATAGAAAACGCCGTGGGTGGCCGGCGAAAACGATTCTTGACACTAAGTATCATAGCCAATGTGGGGGTATTATGTGTATTTAAATATTATAACTTTTTTGTAAGCAATATTGATAGCTTATTGCACTCATTTCACATTAATTCCTCCCCTATACCTCTTCTTAACATAATCCTTCCACTGGGGCTATCATTCCATACATTCCAGGCGATGAGCTACACTATTGAAGTATATAGAGGCAAGCAAAAAGCTGAAAAGCACTTTGGAATATATGCCTTATACGTTATGTTTTACCCTCAATTGGTAGCGGGCCCCATAGAGAGGCCACAGAATTTAATACATCAGTTTTATGAAAAACATTATTTCGATTACGACAGGGTTACCAGCGGATTAAAACTTATGGCCTGGGGCTTCTTTCAAAAACTTGTAATTGCGGATAGGCTTGTGCCTATTGTAGATACTGTTTTTGCGCATCCATCAAATTATAAAGGCCTCAGTTTATTTATCGGGATAATTTTCTTCACTTTCCAGATATATTGTGATTTTTCGGGCTATTCTGACATTGCTATCGGAGCCGCCGAGGTAATGGGTTTTAATCTAATGGCTAACTTTAAAAGGCCCTATTTTTCTCAATCAATTCCTGAATTCTGGAGGCGCTGGCACATTTCGCTTTCTACCTGGTTTAAAGATTATTTATATATATCCATAGGGGGAAACAGGGTATCAGTGCCTCGTTGGTACTTAAATATTTTTATAGTATTTTTAATTAGCGGCTTGTGGCATGGTGCAAACTGGACATTTGTTGCCTGGGGCGCTCTGCATGGCTTTTATATGATACTGTTCAGTGTGTGTGAGCCTTTAAAAAACAAGCTATTTAACAAGTCACGATCCAAAACATTTTTCCAAATAGGCAGTATTTTATTAACCTTTTCGCTAACTGCTTTTACCTGGATATTTTTCAGGGCAAAAAATATTCAAGATGCCTTATTAATAGGGACCAATACTTTTAAAGGCTGGCATTGGGGGCTGCATTACGTTAATGATACGCTAACCGGCTTGAAACTTAGCAAGTCTGGTTTTTATTTCTCACTGTTTCTGATACTCTCTTTGGAGCTAGTTCACTACTACCAGGAAAAACATGGAAGTATACGGGTATTAATAAATTCAAAACCTGCAATTGTTCGCTGGACAATATATTGTTCATTTATAATCACCATAATTTTACTTGGTGTTTATGAGCAAAAACAGTTTATTTATTTTCAATTTTAGTTCATCATGGTCTCTAAGTTTATTTCAAAAACAATACTTTTATTCAGCTTAATACTTGCTGCTTTAACTGTATTCAGCGGCATTTACTACTACCATGTAAGAAAAATAAAGATCGACAAAAATGTAAACATTATTATATGCGGTGATTCTCATACAGAATGCGCCATCAATGATTCTATTTTAAAACATTCAGCAAACATCTCCATCCCGGAACAATCGTATATATATACCTTCAACATTCTTAAAATCCTGACAAAAAGCAACCCACAGATCAACACTGTAATTATTGGATATTCATTTCATAGCTTATCTGCATTTTACGATAGTATATTTCTTCACAATATTGAATATCGCTGCCCGCATTATATGCCCATTCTCGATTTCAACTCAATTTCAGTATTGCTTTCATCAAACCCTATTGCTGTTGTAAGATCATCACCAAATGTTTTCAGTTGTATGCTGAAATCATTATTTATTAAATCTTCAGATTTTAGTTCATACCCATTTATAGGGCATTACTATGCAAGTACGGTATCTAAGGTAACTGAATCAAACATTAACAATTCTATCCGAACACATTATATCGACCTTCCACCAAATCAATTCTTTTCATCAGCTCAGGAAAAATATCTACTGCAAATTATTGATTTTTGCAGCAAAAAACACATTAAATTAATTCTTTTAAATACTCCTGTTAATAAGGAATATTACAGTAAAATTCCCGCCAAATTCATTGAAAAATATTACTCCTTTTCCCAGAGTGTTAAAGAACAAGCAATCCTGTATGATTTTCATGATCTGGACCTCCCAAAAAACTGTTATGGAGATAGCCACCATATTAATGCTTTCGGTGCTAAAATTTTATCATTAAAACTAGATAGCTTATTGAATAAATAATAAATTAGCCTACGTGATGCGAGTATAGGAAATACAGGCAAGCAGGGAGCAAATACCGCCCCTCCAACCTCCCCAAAGCGGGGAGGCTTAAATACATAGGCACTGTAACGCTTTCCCCGCTTGGGGAAAGTAAGGAATGGGGCAGAGGGAAGATGCTTCGACAGGCTCAGCATGACAATAAGTCCCGAAAGTGAGCGTTAGACAAAGGAAAATAAACGGTTAAAGGGTAGAGAATTTTTAGTACCTTTGCACGTCTTAAAAAATATGAGGAAAATCCTGAAACATGTTTTAGTAGTTCTGGCCGTAGTGGCAGGGCTTATGCTGCAATCGTGCGGTGGCGATTTTAACAGGATACAAAAGAGCGGCGATGCCCAGGCTAAGTACGATGCAGCGCTGAAGTACTACAAATCGGCTGACTATATAAAAGCATTACAATTATTTGAGCAATTACTGAGCGTATACAGGGGAACCGAAAAGGCTGAGGATATATCGTACTACTATGCCTATTGCAACTACTACGCAGGCGACTACGTAATGGGCGGCTTTTACTTTACCAGCTATTATCGTACCTATCCGCATACCAAGCGTGCCGAGGAATGTGAGTTTATGAGGGCGTTCTGCGAATACCTTTTATCACCTACCTATAGCCTTGACCAGACCGATACCAAAAAGGCTATTGAGGCCTTTCAAACCTTTGTAGATGATTACCCGCAAAGCGATAAAATAAAGGAATGTAACAAGTATATTGACCTGTTAAGGGAAAAACTTGAGAAGAAGTACTTTGAAATAGCAAAGGGCTATTACATTACCGAGTACTACCACTCGGGCAGTGTGGCATTGGCCAATTACATTAAAGACTACCCTAGCAGCAAGTATGTTGAGGAATCGACCTTTTTGATCATAAAATGCGACTATTTGTTTGCTAAAAACAGCGTAGAATGGCAAAAAGCCAGCAGATTGCAGACAGTTGTGCAGGATTATCTTAAATTTGTGGACGAATATCCTAAAAGTGACTTTTTGAAAGAAGCTGAAAGTATGTACAACGACGCTTTGGCACTGCAGAAAAATATAACAAAATCTTAAATAAAAACACGAATCATGGACTTTAAAAAGAGCAACGCACCGGCTACAACTATTACCAGGGACGTAAGGAAACTGGAAGCACAAACCGGCAACATTTACGAAACCATTTCTATCATTGGTAAAAGGGCTAACCAAATTAGCGCTGAAATGAAGGAAGAACTGGATGGTAAACTGGAAGAGTTTTCATCGAAGACCGATACCCTGGAGGAAGTTTACGAAAACGTTGAACAGATAGAAATATCTAAAATGTATGAGCGTCTTCCTAAGCCTGCATCTATTGCAACTCAGGAGTTTATTGACGGTAAAGTTTACTACCGCACTACTGAAGATAAAAAAGAAGAAACTGCTATTTAATCTTTAGTCCGCCGCATTATTTGGCGGACTATTTATTTACCTACTGTGTTACAGGGTAAAAAAATAATTCTGGGTATTACCGGGAGCATAGCTGCTTATAAGGCAGCTATTTTGCTTAGGTTACTGGTGAAAGCCGGTGCCGAGGTAAAGGTTGTAATGACCGCATCGGCAAAAGACTTTGTCGCTCCGCTCACCTACTCTACCTTATCTAAAAATCCGGTTTACAGCGAATTCAGCACCGCCGATGGCTCGTGGAACAACCATGTAGAGCTGGCTAACTGGGCCGACTTTATACTGATTGCGCCTGCATCGGCCAATACCATTGCGAAAATGGCCAATGGCCTGTGCGATAACCTGTTGCTGGCTACGTATCTTTCTGCTTCATGCCCAGTATATGTAGCACCTGCCATGGATAGGGAAATGTACGCACATAAGGCTACACTGGCCAATTTAGAGAAATTAAGAACATATAAGAACATTATTATTCCTGCCGAAGACGGTGAACTGGCAAGCGGTTTGCATGGCGAAGGCAGAATGGCTGAACCGGAACATATTACAGCGTTCCTCGAAAAAAAAAACGCTGATAGCCTCCGCCTGAAGGGAAAAAGGGCTTTGGTAACTGCCGGCCCAACGTTTGAGGCTATTGATCCTGTTCGTTTTATCGGTAATTTTTCATCAGGTAAAATGGGCATTGCCATTGCTGAAAAGCTTGCCAGTGAAGGCGCCGAAGTAACACTTGTACATGGGCCGATACATATTGAAAACATCAGTAAAAACATTAAATCAATTGCTGTTACCAGTGCCGAAGAAATGCGCAAGGCTTGCCTACAAGTATTCTCCAAGGCTGATATAACGGTAATGTCGGCGGCAGTGGCTGATTTCAGGCCAACGCAAAAAGCAACAGAAAAAATAAAGAAAGTGGATGCAGGCCTGACATTGAAACTGGAACATACTGTAGATATATTATCAGAACTGGGAAAGAAAAAGAAAGCGGGCCAACTGCTCATTGGCTTTGCGCTTGAAACGAATAACGAACAAAAGAATGCGGCTGATAAGCTGAAACGAAAGAACCTTGATGCTATAGTATTGAATTCGATGCGCAGCAAAGGCGCTGGCCCGGGTGGTGATACCAACAAAATTACTATTATTGACAAGTATAATAAAGTAAAGCATTTTGAGTTAAAACCTAAGACTGAAGTAGCTAACGACATTGTAACCTATATTATATCGTGCTTAAAAAAATAGTTCTGCATATTGCCCTTTTCCTGGTGTTCTTTCCACTGGCTGTCAGTGCACAGGAGCTAAACTGCACGGTAGATGTGGTATCGCCCCAGGTACAGGATGCAGCGGCTCAATTAGTCTTTAAGAACCTGAAAGACGCTATTTACCAGTTTATGAATAACACCAAATTCACGAACGATAACTTTACCAACCAGGAAAAAATAGACTGCACACTATTCATGAATATGACTTCGGTCAACGCGCCTGGAGACTATGCAGCCACCCTGCAAATACAAGCCAGAAGGCCGATATACAAGTCCTCGTACAGCTCTACCATGTTCAACTACCAGGACAATAACATTCATATTCTATACCAATTAAATCAGCCTCTTATATTCAATATCAATACCTACTCCGATAACATTACCGCATTGCTGTCCTATTACGCATACATTATACTTGGCAATGATTATGATTCGTATTCGCCTAATGGTGGAACCCCTTACTTTTTGAAGGCCCAAACTATTGTAAGCAACGCACAGAACTCAGGTGAAAAAGGCTGGAACCCTTTGGATGGTGACCAAACCCGCTATTCGCTGATAACAAATATATTGGATGAAACCTATTTTGAACCCTTGCGCAAGGCCATGTACAACTACCACCGCCTTGGGCTTGATGTTATGTATATTACACCTGAAAAAGGAAGAGCAGAAGTAACAAATGCCTTAACCATGGTTCAGCAGGTGTATAATGATAAGCCCGCTAACTTTAATATTCTGTTGTTCTTCAATGCCAAGGCTAATGAGCTGGCCAATATTTATTCAGAAGCGAGTAACGAGGAAAAGTCTAAAGTATATGCAATCCTCTCTGCCATTGACCCGACAGACATTGATAAGTACAGTAAATTGAAAGTAGAGTAAACCTAGTTTGCAGCAGTTTTGGGTGAAGCACCCATCACTTCATTCTCAGCCGATTCTTCCCTTAGCATTGTAAGTAGTTGACGGCTTTGGTTGATGCACCAGTTAACGTGATTACTTAGTACAATAATAGTGTTCTTTCCTTTAATATCGCGCATGAAGGCTGCATTAAAGCCATGCCACCAGCCATCATGGTAAACAAGTGTGTCGTGATCGAATATGGTCAACCTCCAACCGTACCCGTAGTTGTGTTCATTCACCCAGCGGCTATGTGGTGTAAAGGCTTCCTTTAAGGTTGATTGTTTTACAAGTTTATCGGTATATAATGCCTGGTCCCATTTCAACACGTCCTCTGAGGTTGAGTAAATGCCCTTATCGCCTACTACTCCATCTAAAAAGTCGTAACCGGCTTTTTTGTAATTGGCATTATAGCCGGTAACCATGTTAGGTACAATGGTGTCGTTCTTATCGTAGATGTGCGTATGAGTCATACCTAATGGTGCAAACACTTTGTAACGCAGAAACTCCGCAAATGGCACTCCGCTTACCTTTTCTGCAATGGCTGCGAGCAGGCAATAGTTGGTATTGCTATAATCGAATTTCCTGTTCGGCGGGAAATACTTCGGTGGATGCTTCTCTATAAGCATTTGTACTACCTGCTGATTATCCATCAGTGTAGATTGGTCTCTGCAAACATTGCCACACAGGTACATGTAATTAGGCAGGCCTGAACGATGTGCCAATAGCATACCTACAGTTATGCCCTTGTATGGAAAATCAGGGAAAAACTTTTGGATGGTATCTGTATAATCTAACTTGCCTTGCTCCTTAAGCATAAGTATAGCAACCGCAGTGAACTGCTTTGATACTGAGCCTAACTGAAACTCCGAAGAGTCAGTTAACTCCTCTTTTGTCTTGTAATTCGATACGCCAAATGAGCCTTCATACAATATCTTACCATTATGCGCTACCAGTACATTACCATTAAAGCGGGCATTTTTAGATAGCACATGAAAGAATGAATCGATCTTAAAAGACTCGTCCTGTTCAATTGATGAAAGGACCATGGTATCTTTTAAAGGTGGCTTTGGTATTGCAATTGCCCTGGCTTTTTCAGGAACATATTTTGTAGCGCTGCCCGGTTTTCCCTGACTATTAGTGCTGCCGATAAATGTGTAAACTACACCGACTGCTGCCAGTGTAAGAATCAGGGGGTACACATGTTTTTTTACCATACGCCGGCTTTTAGTTAGCTCAGTGTTGTTTTACTATTACTACCAAATATTTTGATTGACTCCAGAAAGCCTTTGCATCGCTAATTACAAGAGAATCAGACTTACCATTACCGGTAATTTTATATGAACCACTTGGGTGTACGGTTACCAGTTGCATAAACTTACTGTACAGTGGCAATGCCTGCATGGTTGTCTTATCGGCCTTGGTAAAGTATGAAGTATTGAAATCCTTCTTTAACTCTTCTGCTCCACCTATTCCGGCAATACTACCTTCTTTCTTTATCACACCTTGTTTCTTCAATTCTTTAGATGTTCCGATAGCGTAATACACAGTATTGATTTCAGTGTTCATGTCAGTAATCTGTTCTTTCTGATTACCGATAACTTTCATACTGTCATTAAGCCTTTGAATCACATCCTTTAAAGAAGCATTGGTTTCAGCAAGCTGACTTTGTAATGCTGCAATTTCAGCATCCTTTTGGTTAACTTCTTCGGTAAGGTGAGAGATCATCTTCTGCAGCTCAGCGTTATTACCATTGGACTTCTTCAATTTCCTTTCTAGTGCAGCAATTTCTTTCTTATTCTTCATCATAAGGTCACCAATGGAGCGCATATCAGCAATGATCTGGTCCTTTTGGTTAACATTCTCACCGTTTGAAATGGTAAGTATCTTAGCCTTCACCTTTATAGAATCAAGGTTATCTTGTATATCGTTGAATGATTTAACATAAGCCATAATAGCTGAATCCTGGGCATGTGTCTTGACATTCAGGGTTGAATCCTCGTAGCTGAGGTCCTTATTTTTTTGTTTAAGATCGCCATTGCAACCCAAAAAGAGTAAAACTCCTGTTAAAACGACTATACTTGAAAGTTTCATGCTGATTGTTTTCATACTTTTATAAAATCGTGCAAATATAACGTTTTTTTATGCGTAGAAGGTCTCCTATAACGTTTTTGATAGTTCCTCTGTTCATTGCACTTGTTGAAGGTGCCTCGTACTTTGGCTGGAATCACTTATTGAAAAATGCTGGCCTCAATACTATTTCCAGGCTATTCAGTATTTTATACTTTATAGAAACAGCAACAATTGTACTTGTTTTGTTCATGGTTATGAGCTCATTTGCCAGACGGTTCAGCGTAAAAAGAACCTATTGGGGCTTTCAAGGAGCAGGTGTTATAATGTCTGACCTGTTGCCTAAAATGTTTTTTACTGTTTTTGTTTTATTGTTTGCCTTAATACAAGGGGTTTATATAGTGCTAAACCACTTCTTCATTCATAGTGCCCAATTACGACTGCATCTTGATTGGTTGCTTATAGCAGGCACTATTATATCTCTTACCCTGTTCATATTCATTGTACGTGGCATACTTGTTGGGCGTTTCGATTTTAAAGTATTAAAAGAAACTGTTCATTTTGATTCATTACCTGAAGCATTTGATGGATTAAAGGTTGTGCAGATATCAGACATGCATATCGGCAGTTTTTATCGCCACCACGACCAGATAGCGAAAGCAGTTGAAATGGTAAATAACCTGAACCCTGATATTATTGTTTTTACGGGTGATATGGTTAACAATATATCTGATGAGCTAAAAGGCTTTGAAGAAATACTATACAAACTAAAAGCCCCTCTAGGCAAATTCTCCATACTTGGAAACCATGACTATGGTGATTATGTGAAATGGGAAAGTAAAGAAGCAAAGCAAAAGAATTTAGAAACCTTAGTGATGCTTGAAAGAAAGGCAGGCTTTGATCTGTTGCTTAATGAGAATCGAATTATCACTAAAAACGGCCAGCAGATAGCTATTGTAGGGGTTGAGAATTGGGGCACACCGCCATTTGCCCAATATGGGCAATTACCATTAGCTATTCAGGGAACTGAAAATACACCTTTCCGTATTTTACTTTCACATGACCCATCACACTGGGATGTCGAAGTAGCAGAAAAGACCAATATACAATTGGCACTGGCCGGACATACACATGGTATGCAGTTTGGTATTCGCATTGGCGATTGGCAGTGGAGTCCTGTGCAATGGCGCTATGAACGCTGGCATGGGCTATACACACATAAAAAGCAATACCTTTATGTTAACCGTGGATTAGGCCATATTGGCTTCCCTGGCCGGGTTGGTATGTTACCTGAAATTACGTTATTGGAATTGAAGAAAGGGTAAAAGGCAATATTTTTCAGAATATTTTGCCAATCGTTTTAAAGATGATTTTCAGGTCTGTCGCAAAGCCCATTTCCTGGATGTACTTTTCATTCAGAGCCAGCTTCGCAGGCATAACCTCTTTGATATACAACTCTTCAGGGTTTTCAGCCTTTGCTAAAATGGCATTTTCATTAGCATATTCAATAGATGCATAATCGGTGATGCCAGGTTTTACACTAAGCACTTTCTTTTGATCAGCGGTATACATAGCAACATATTTTGGTACTTCAGGGCGAGGCCCAACAATACTCATAGTACCGTTCAGCACATTAAAGAGCTGTGGTAGTTCATCGAGTTTATATTTACGTAGCGTATAGCCTATCTTGGTAATACGGCTATCGCGCATACCAACTGTAAGCAATCCTTTTTTATCAGAATCAGAGAACATGGTACGAAACTTGAAGAGATAGAACTCTTTCATATCCTTACCTACTCTACTCTGCTTATAGAATATTCCGCCACGTGAATCTATAGCGATCAGCAAAGCAATAATTAATAATAAAGGAGAAAGAATAATGATACCAAGTAAAGCTGCTACTATGTCAAACAGTCTTTTTATCATCCAAGTACTTCTTGTACCGATTTTACAACAGCATCTATAACAATCTTAACCTGTTCATCAGTCAGGTCATAAAAAACTGGCAACGATATTTCTCGTGAGAAGTTGTTATACGTAACAGGGTAGTCATTGATCTTATACCCATGCGATTTATAAAAACTCATCATAGGCAATGGAATGAAATGCACATTTACAGAAACATCTTTATCAAATATTTTTTGAATGATCGCATCTCTTTTTACCTCATCAATACCTTTTACGCGTAAAGGGAACAAATGATATGATGACTCCCTCTCAGCATCTTTATAAACAGGTAATTCTGCCCATTGATAATTTGCAAGGCCTTTCTGGTAAGCTTCTACAATTGCTTTTCTACGCTTTAGTGTATCATTATCGTAACGATCTAATTCTATAAGCCCGATAACAGCCATTATGTCTGTCATATTGCATTTATAGCCAGGCTCAATTATATCGTATCGCCAATTACCTTTTTGAGTCTTAGCTAAAGCATCTTTATTCTGTCCATGCAATGAGGTAACACAAAGCATTTTATATATCTCATTATTGTCGAATGGCGCAGGAAGATTAAGAACCATTGCACCACCTTCGGCTGTTGTAAGGTTCTTTACGGCATGAAATGAGAACACTGAAATATCTGCGCTTGTTCCTGTTTTCTTTCCTTTATATGTCGCACCAAATGAGTGCGCCGCATCCGCTAAAACCAATATACGCCCCAACTTCTTCTGATTCTCACCTTTAGCAACAAACACTGGTTTATGCTCCTCAACCAATTTCATTATCTCAGTATGATCAGTTTTTCTCCGCCTCGTATAGA
>JABCZY010000039.1:0-1274 GCA_013289395.1 Bacteroidota bacterium | reverse complement strand
TCACAAGGCAACCCGCCAAAATCAACTGGCATAATAACCTTGGTCTTGCTTGAAATCTTCTTTTTTATCTCTTCAATAGAAATATTAAAGTCGTCTTTATTTACATCCGCCAATACTGGTGTTGCCCCGCAATGCATAACTACATTTGCAGTAGCAGCATAGGTATATGCCGGAAGAATAACTTCATCCCCCTCACCTACTCCATACCAACGTAGAGCCAATTCAAGCCCCGCTGTTGCCGAATTAAGGCATAGTACAGAGGGAGCACCACAGTATTCTGCAATTTTCTTTTCAAACAATTTTGTTTTAGGCCCAGTGGTTATCCAGCCGGAACGTAGCACTTCGGAAACTGCTTCTATTATTTTTTCATCTATACGAGGCGGAGAAAAACTGATCATACTGAGAATTATATTACGAAATTAAACATAAGCAGCGAATTGAACATTCCGTAGAAAATAGTACCGCTTTGTACTTCAAGCATTGATTCTACCAGAAAATTCGCTGCTACAATAACTAAAAATGCGCCGTAGATAAATCGCTTTTCTTTAATACATACAATAAATGGCAATACAAAACATGCCAATAATGACAGCAAGCCTATAACCCCTAATATTACTGTGGTTTGCAAATACTGGTTATGCGTATTTAAATGTTCTTTTGCCACACCTGTATAACCATCCGCCAGGTACTGCTGCACCAATACGCTATCGGCACTACCGGTACCAACGCCAATTATAGGATGCCTTTCAATTACCTGCAAAGCCGCTTTCCACACAATTGACCTTGCCTGGGTAGACTCAACAGAAGAAGCCGTTACATTGGTATTTACTACTGTATTAACAGCACCTTCTATCCGGGAGCGATCGCCAATAACAAAATGGACTGCAAGAAAGTATATAGCCGTAATCCCAACCAATACCATGCCTGAGGTTTTATAGCCATGTATCTTTCCATACTTAACCAGGAGCAACAATATTAAACATGCTGATATGGCCATTCCCATTTTCGATTGAAGCAAAACCAGCATAAACGCTAAAAATAAAGTAGAAACCAACAGCACCATTTGTTCAGCTTTATGTAAAGTCATGCTATTATTGGTAAATAAATAAAAGATAAAAAGTAACGCAACATCAATATACATTGAGAAATAGCTGGTATGCATTAATATAGATAGTTGCTTGTATTGAAACTCAAAAACATTATGCTTAACTAACTTAAATATAGCATTACCAATACATATAAGACCATTAACAACACAGCCTGTTATAAAGGAG
>JABCZY010000038.1 GCA_013289395.1 Bacteroidota bacterium | reverse complement strand
ATCCTTGCTATATTTTGAAGCCTGCACATTCTTTTTGTCTTTATCGTTAACAGCAAGTGCTTCAAGGGTTCCAAGGTCAACCGGTAAATTACCGAAATAGAAAACGTTTTTCTTTTTACTGTCATCATTCCTGACTATGCGATCATCTTTATCGGCAAGGTACAGAACTTTATTGTGTTTAAATTGCGAATCATCCGCATCTACCTTTAATAAGTGATTAGAACCTGCAGCAAGTTGCTTGAACGTAAAATATCCATTCCCGTCAGTAACAGTGGTTGCAATTACTGAATCGTTATTGCTAACCAGTTGTACAGTTAAACCGGTCGCCGGTTTCTTATTTTCATCAAGCAGTTGGCCTGGCATATCCTTTGTAGCTTTAGCAATGGGTTCCACTTTTTTGCGGTGCTCAAGTACATTGGTAGTATCGCCAAGTGTAATACTTGTACGGAAGAATGAACGTGAAAGATTAATGTACGAACTATCGGCAGGGAGATAGAAATTCTGGTTAAATACATCCTTGCCCTGTGCTGATATTACCACATTGTAAGTTTGGTTAGGCCTCAAAACCTGCAAAAACTTACCTGTTTTAGGGTTCACCTTTGTTTTAACGCGGGTTGGATCACCTTTTACAAGTCCCGTTGTTACCATAACATCAGTAGGAATAGGAGAACCGTCAGGTGTTTTTATATACCCTACCAGTACAGCAACAGCCTGAACCTTTACAGGTACATTGTATAGAACTTCGTAAATATCATTCTCGCCATGTCCACCTGGCCTTACTGATGAATAGTATGCACGTTTACCATCAGCAGAAAGAGTAAAGTAAATATCATCATCGGGGGTATTAATAGGGTAGCCAAGGTTTTGTACATTATCGAATACGCCCTTATTGTTTAACCTTGTAGTGAATACGTCGTACCCACCCATAGTATTGTGGCCTTTTGAACTAAAGAACATAGTAGAATCGTCAGGGTGAATGTAAGGTGCCTCTTCATCGTATTTTGTATTGATGGTAGGCCCCAGGTTGGTAGGGGTACCCCATTTGCCATTATCCTGCAATGCAATGCTGTAAATATCAAGACCGCCTAATCCGCCCGGGCGATCACTGACAAAATAAAGTGTTTGCCCATCTGGCGTCAGGCAAGCACTTTTTTCCTGAGATGTTGAATTAACTACTCCGGTATTAGCAGAGTCGATAAGCGTCGGGTAGGTCCATTTAGCACCACGGTTGTAGGTTACAAATATGTTACCATTCCCTTGTTCATCATCTTTGTAGGCTATCAATATTTGCCCATCAGGCGAAATAGAAGAAGTAGCTTCGTTACCCGAAGTATTTACAGGGCCTCCGAGATTTTTTGCTGTACTCCAGCCACCGCTTTTTTTAGAATATGATATCCAAATGTCTTCAAAGTAATTTCCATAAATATCCTTTGCAGAATCCCCGTAAGGTCTTTTTGATGTAAACAAAAGTTCTTGTTCATCAGCTGTTAACACAGGGCAATAGTCCGGATACGGACCATTAATACTGTCCCCGATATTTATAACCTTGCAATCAACGGGAGTCTGAACAAATATTTTAGCATTGTTACAACACTGTATCCAATAATCAATATCGTCCTGTCTTGCATCCTTTTTAGCAAGTAATTTTTTGAACTTATTAAAATTATCAATTGCCTTATCAAACTGGTAGTTCAAATGCTGTGCACGTGCAAGGTAATAATACGTAGGAGGAGGGGCACTTTTTTCGTATGGATCATCAGGAATATATTTCGATGTTACTTTTCTTGATGCCGATTCAAGGTAAGGTAGCCCTTCTGCCTTATGATTAGAAGTTTGTAAATAAAGCATACCTATGTTATAGGCTACGTTTGCATTGCTCGTATCTTGCGAATAGAGGTACAGGAAAGTATGTAAAGCGGAGTCGGTATAATTTTCGCCGGCCATTTCATTGGCCTCGGTAAATAACTTTCTGAAACTGTCTTTTGATTTTGCAGGTGCTGTATTATGGCTTTTTTGGCCAATTGCAGTAAAAGAAACGAGCAAAATGCTTAGGGAAACTATAACTCCCTTTGAAATATGCATGGAATTGTAGGGTTTTTTGATCAAGATGTTATATAGGTATCAATTAAAGCTATCAAAAGTATATTTTTTTTTCTATAAAATTACATTCGACTCTATTATTAGATGTTTTATCGCAAAATTGGTTGCACACTAAGAATAGGTGCCGATTGTTATTGCGAGTTTCAGGCTTTTTCTCATTTTTGCAATATATTAATCAATCTCCCCTGAAAAGAGATGTTACTGATAGCTGATAGTGGTTCAACCAAGACTTCGTGGAGGTTGGTAGATGAGAATAAAAAGACAAGCCATTTTCTTACGGATGGACTAAATCCGTACTTTAAATCGCAGGGTGAAATAGTGGAAGAGATAAAGACTGACCTTATTCCTCATTTCCCGAAAAACACAAGAATTTCGAAGGTTTATTTTTATGGCGCAGGGTGTTCAAGTGCAACCAAATGCGCGTTAATTAAAGAGGCATTTACCCAATGTTTCCCTGATGCTGAAATAACGATTGATCACGATATTCTGGCTGCAGCGCGCGCTGCCTGCGGAAACTCAGAGGGTATAGTGTGTATTTTGGGTACCGGATCTAATTCCTGCCTGTATGACGGGCAAAAGATTGTGAATGTAATAGGCGGACTTGGATATATATTGGGTGATGAGGGTAGTGGTTCGCATTTGGGTAAAAGCCTGATAGAGGCGTATTTAAACCATGAACTACCTGAATGGCTAAGAACGGAGTTTGATAATACATATCACCTGACTAAAGAAGAAATTGAGAAAAGGGTGTATGAAAAACCTCAGGCAAACAGATTTCTGGCATCATTCAGCAGGTTTATAGGCGAGCATGCAAAAGACCCTTACCTGGTTAAATTAATAGAATCATGCCTCGATAGTTTCATTGAAAAACACATATGCCGCTATGCCGATTTCGATAAAAAACCTGTTCATTTTGTGGGCTCAATAGCCAGTTACTATACTAGCTTTTTGCAGAGTGTGGCCAAAAAAAGGAATATTAAAATAGATAAAATACTGCCATATCCTATAGAGGAACTGACACTCTTCCATTTAGCGAAGGAAAAACAGGGAAATTAGCCCAGCGTTTTAGCTTTTTTCGATAAATACCCCTCTTTTTTGATTTAATTCAAAGCTAATGTAATGTTGGCGGAACATCAAAGTAATATTTTTCTATATTTGCCGACCCAAATAAAGAAAAAATGCAAAACAAAGGTATTATCAGGTTATTCGCTATATTATTAGCTCTTGCGTGCGTATATTATTTCTCATTTACATATTTTTCTGCCAGAACAGAAGATGCTGCTAAAGAATATGCTCAGAATTATGTGAAGCGTACTGGCTCTCAAAAACTTGCTGATGCTTTTGCAAAAGGCGATTCTGCACGTAAAAGAATTTTTATTGATTCATTGCAAATTGCTGCCAACGACGGATACCTTGATTCTGTTAAGAACAAGCCTGTGTATGATATGCTTGTTACCCAATATACATACGAAGAATGTAAAGAAAAGAGTATCAACTTAGGGCTTGACCTTAGGGGTGGTATGAACGTTACCCTTGAAATTTCAGAAGCTGATATTATTAAAAAAATGTCGGATAACAATACCGACCTGATATTTAATAAAGCTCTTGCTAATGCATCACAAGATCACATGAGCTCAACAAAAAATGTTGTTGATCTTTTTGGTGAAGAGTTTCAGAAATTAAATCCTAATGGAAAACTGGCAACCTATTTCCAAACCATTGAACTTAAAGACTTTATTAACTTCAATAGTTCGAATGATGAAGTATTAACTTTGATCAAGAGCCGTGTAAAAGATGCTATTACAACAGCACAACAAACCTTAAGAGCACGTATAGATAAATTTGGCGTAGCTCAGCCTAATATTCAGTTACTGCCGGGTTCTGGCCGTATTTTAATTGAATTACCTGGTATTAGTGATAAAGAACGTGTACGTAAAATGGTGGTAACCGCTGCTGATCTGGAATTCTGGCCTACTTATAACCAGGGAATAGTTGCACCTTCGTTGAACTTAATGGATAGAACATTAGCAAGTTTGATGGCTAATCCGATAAAAGACACAACAAAGACAACTAAGGATACAACCGGAGCTTCAAAAAGCACTGCAGATCAAAAAACTGCAGCATCTGATTCTAACGACATTCATAATTTATTGGCAAATACAGATACTACTACTAAAGGTAAATTGACAAAGGCCGATTCAACCAAGCTTGGAAATTCAAGAATGAGCCCCTTGTTAAGCTTATTGGGTAGCCAGCACTTAGATCCTAACCGTCCGGAATTAGGTTATGCAAAGGCAGAAGATACCGGTAAAGTAGGTGCATACTTAAGAATTCCTCAGATAAGGGCATTGTTCTATAATGCTAAATCAAGATTTATATGGGTGCGTCCTGCTAAGGATTTGAATACCACAGCTGGCGCTAATCCAAACGAAGACCAATATAAATATGGACTGATAGCTATCCGTATTGATAACCCGAACGGTAAAGCCCCATTGTCAGGCGATATTATTACCGATGCAAAACCTGAATACGAACAACAAGGACAAGGCCATCCGCAAATTGCAATGACCATGACCCCTCAGGCAGCTATTGACTGGGCACGTATTACCAAAGCAGAAAAAGGAAAATGTATTGCCATAGTATTAGATAACCTAGCATATTCTGCACCTGTTGTAGAAAATGAAATTACAGGAGGCCGTTCTTCTATTACCGGTAACTTTACTCCTAAAGAAGCACAAGATCTTTGCAGCATATTAAAGGCAGGTCGTTTACCAGCTCCTGCGCATATTGTATCAGAAAGTGTTGTAGGTCCTACCCTAGGTAAAGAATCTATTCGTTCAGGACTTATTTCATTCATGGTAGCCTTATTATTAGTGCTTGTATTTATGGCACTTTATTATAACCAGGCAGGCCGTGTGGCTGATGCTGCCATGTTAATTAACGTATTCTTCGTATTGGGTGTGTTATCATCTCTTGGCGCGGTACTTACATTACCGGGTATCGCCGGTATAGTGCTTACCATAGCTATGTCGGTAGATGCTAACATTCTGATATTTGAACGTGTACGTGAAGAATTGGCATTAGGTAAAACACTTGGCAATGCAATAAAAGATGGTTTTGGTTTTGCTAAATACTCTATTATAGATGCGAATGCAACAACCTTTATTTTGGGTATTATACTGTATGCTTATGGTACAGGTCCTATTCAAGGTTTTGCTACAACCCTTATCATTGGCATTCCAACATCATTATTTACTGCCATATTCATTACAAGGTTAATGTTCGAACGCAGACTTGCCCAAAACAAGACTATTTCGTTCGATACCCCTATGACACGTAATACATTCCGTAACATCAATATTAACTTCGTTAAGCGCAGACATTTGTACTATGTTATTTCAGGTACTATTCTGTTAGGCGGTTTAATATCGTACTTTGTAAAGGGATATGATATGGGTGTTGACTTTAAAGGTGGCCGTACCTACGTTGTGCGTTTTGCTACACCTCCTACTGTTGAATCAGTTAGTAAAGTACTTACTGCATCTTTCGGCGGAGCAGAGCCTACTGTTACAACGTACGGTACCAGCGAACAGGTTAAAATAACCACTGCTTATAAGATCGAAGATCAGTCGAAGACAGCTGAGAGCGAAGTGGAAACAGCCATGAATAACGGTTTAAGCAAACTGAACAATAAATACACCATAATGAGTTCACAGTTGGTGGGTGAAGCTGTATCGCAGGATATTAAATCAAAAGCGGTATGGTCGGTATTATTCGCTTGTTTACTTATGTTCATATTCATCTTCATTCGTTTCCGCGGATGGCAGTATGGCTTGGGTGCGGTTGTGGCATTGTTCCACGATGCGCTTATGATCATGGCGGCGTTTACCATATTTAAGGGTGTGCTTCCTTTCTCATTAGAAGTGAACCAGGATTTTATTGCAGCTATATTAACTGTAATGAGTTACTCGATGAACGACACGGTTGTTGTGTTCGATAGGATTCGTGAATACCTGAACATACGCCACAAACGTGAAATTGCACAAGGTGAAGATAAAACCGAAGTTATTAACTACGCGCTGAATGCTACATTGAGCCGTACCATTAATACTTCATTAAGTATCTTCTTCGTTATACTGGCTATATTCTTATTTGGCGGAACAACTATTAAGGGATTTGCTTTTGCATTGCTGATCGGTATCATTGTAGGTACCTATTCATCAATCTGTATAGCAACTCCTATTGTAATAGATTTCGACAAGAAGAAAAAGAAAGAGCAACCGACTGCAGCTTTAGCTAAGTAGGAATGCTTAGTTTTGAGTGTTGAATTTTAAATGAGATGACTTATTTAAAATTCAACATTCAACATTCAAAATTAATATGGCTTCGCACCTTTTATTTCTTGATTTCAGCGGAGGAGAATTCCTACTCATAGCAATAGTGTTTCTTGTATTCTTCGGCTCAAAAAGCATACCCGATATTGCACAAAAACTGGGTAAGGCCATGCGCGAATTTCGTGAGGCAGCCGGTGCAGTACAGCGAGATATCCAGGATAGTACGGGCATGAACGAAATAAAGGAAACACTGAATCCTTCACCCGATAATAAGTCCATTCAGCAGCCTATGATAAAACCACCTGAGGTGGCTACACCCAAACCTGAAGAACAAAAAAATGGGGCGGGTCAGGCAGAACTGCCTTTATAAAGTAGTATCTTTGTAGTGTACTCGCTATATGCATGGGGCCGACAGGTTTTGACAGCAGGTAGAAAGAGTATGTAAGCATGCCGAGCTTCGTGAATATTGCTCGAAAATCTCAGTTCTCACAATTACAGAAGGCGAATCAAATTACGCCCTAGCTGCTTAATCCAGAAGGATTCTAGCAACTATGTTTCCCGGGAAGCCCCTCCAGCCGGCGTCCCGCCAGAAGCATCGAAAATGGCAGGATAGCTTGAGTACTGTTCCGATACCCGAGCGAAACTAAGGAACTAAGGTGGTAATAGCTCTGTCTTTTAGCGGTTGCCACACTAAAATTAAATAGGGCTAAGCGTGTAGAAAGCATATTGTTTCCTTGTTTGGACGAGGGTTCGAATCCCTCCGGCTCCACCAATGAAGCAGAAAATTTTATCTTGGAAAATTTCGCTTTATCATCCTGTAGGAATTGGAAATATCTGTTTATCAACATTTTTATATATTTATTTTTTAATTCTTATCTCTCCATGAAGAAAATTACACTACTCTTAGTATTCATTCTTAGTACATTTTTAGCAAGTGCAACTATGAAGGTTGTCTATATAAGTTGTTTGGGTGCAAATATCCCAAGTGTTAGTGTTAACTGTGGAGATACCGTGCAATGGAGATGGAATGGATGTACCGATTCAATTGTTTCCTCAACTATTCCTGTTTGTGGTACAGCATGGAGCAGCCCAATGGGTGCTTCAAATACAACGTACCAAATGGTTTTTACCTGCGGTGGAACATTTCATTATCAAGTTTACGTAAATGGTAGCCTTAAAACTACAGACTCTATTTTGGTGAGTTGTGTAACAGGTATTCAACAAGTACAGAATAATGATTTGCAAGCCAATGTTTATCCAGATCCCGCTACAGACAAGCTAAATATAAATGCTAATGCGCCTATCGAAAACATTCAGATAGTAAATATATTGGGAGAAACGGTAATGAATAAATCTTTTATTCAGAACAAATCAACCACTCAAACAATTGATGTAAGTACCTTACACGCGGGTGTATATTTTGTTTCAGTTCTTTCAGATGGCAATTTACTTACCAGGAAGTTTGTGGTGGTTAGGTAATACTTCCCAATAGAAACATTCTCGGTCTTCCGGAAGCACAAATAAAAAAGAGGGAAAACCTTGCGGTGATCCCTCTTTCTGTATAATTAAAAATGTGTTACTTATCCTAAGTAGGTCTTAAGTATCTTACTTGTAGAGCCAGCCCTAAGCCTTCTGATGGCTTTATCTTTTATCTGGCGTACGCGTTCACGTGTAAGGTCATATTTCTCAGCAATTTCCTCAATGGTAAAAGCGTGTTCCAAGCCTATTCCGTAGAACAGGATTAGTGTATCGCTTTCGCGTTGTGAAAGTTTTGAGAACGCTCTTTTGATCTCAATGCTCAGTGATGATCTCATTAGCAGATTATCTGGCAATGGATTAGCAGGATCCGAAAGTACATCCATCAAGGTCATGTCCTCAACATTTGAGAAAGGAGCATCTGATGATATGTGTCTGTCCGACGCAACCATGGTAAGTTTTACTTCTTCCTCGGTCATGTCAAGTGCTTCAGCAATTTCGCCCTGGCTGGCTTCTCTTTCAAGTTTTTGTTCCAGTATGCCACGTGCTTTCTTTATCTTGTTCGATGTTCCTATTTTGTTCAACGGTAAACGTATTACCCTTGAGTTTACAGCAACAGCCTGTATAATTGATTGACGGATCCACCAAACCGCGTACGAGATGAATTTAAATCCCCGCGTAGGGTCAAATTTCCTGGCCGCTTTTATAAGGCCAAGATTTCCTTCGTTTATTAAATCAGAAAGGCTAAGCCCCTGATTCTGGTATTGTTTTGCAACCGATACCACAAAACGTAAGTTAGCTACAACAAGCGTTTCAAGTGCTTGTTCGTCACCTTCTTTTATTTTTTGTGCCAGTATTGCTTCGTCTTCTGCGGTTACCAACCCGTGTTTACTTATATCTGCCAGGTACTTATCAACCGAACTACTGTCGCGGTTGGTAATGGATTTACTGATTTTTAGTTGCCTCATATGTTACTTTAAGTATTAAGACTATTTTACGGCAGAATTACCTTAAAACGGGCGCATCTGCTGAATTTTAACGAAAAACGTAGAACGGTACCGAAATAGCTTGAGGAAAAATACGGCTACTTTGCAATACAATTTTCCTTTACAATTGTTGTAAATATACGCCTTATAACCATAGCAAATACAGAAGAAGTAACAAATATTTATGTTTTAACCCGAAACCGTTACTATGTATGCCTTGTGCGAATAATAAGGGGAAAGCAGGGAAAACCTTGGCACGATTTTTGATGTCCGAAACCTGTTTTTACGTTATTTCCTTATTATTTCGCAAATTTGTGGCCTTATTCTATCCCTATGCCTAAAGTATCTGTAAAAGGCAGTCAAATGCCTGCCTCACCAATCCGTAAGCTTGTACCTTATGCTGAAAAAGCAAAAAAAGAAGGTAAGAAAGTATACCACCTTAATATAGGCCAACCCGATATTGAGACGCCTGAACTGATGCTGAATGCGTTAAAAACATTTCCGTATAAAATAATAGAGTATACCCATAGCGCCGGAACGGAGAGCTATAGAAAGAAACTTGTAGGGTATTACAAAAGGAATAATATTGACCTTGACTATAACCAGATAATGATAACTACAGGAGGATCAGAAGCAATTGAAATTGCTATGATGACCTGTTTCAATGAAGGTGATGAAATTATTATTCCGGAACCATTTTATGCTAACTATAACGGATTTGGTTGCGCAGCGGGGCTTACGATTAAGCCAATTACATCAGACATTAAAACAGGTTTTGCATTACCTCACATAAGTAAGTTTGAAGATGTGATTACGCCAAAGACGAAGGGAATAATGATATGCAACCCGAATAACCCGACCGGTTATTTGTATTCAAAAAAAGAGATTGAACAGTTAGGTGAACTGGTAAAGAAGCATGACCTGTACTTATTGGTGGATGAAGTGTATCGTGAGTTTTGCTACGATGGTAACGAACATTATTCTGCAATGCGATTGAAGGGAGTAGATGAAAATGTAATTATGCTCGACTCAGTTTCCAAACGATATAGCGCATGTGGCTTACGTATTGGTGCGCTTATTTCACGCAACAAGGAAATTATGGATGTGGCTTTGAAGTTTGCGCAGGCAAGGCTTTGCCCACCAATGATAGGCCAGATAATTTCGGAGGCTGCTGTTGATGTGCCACAGGAATATTTTGATAAAGTAGAGGCTGAATATGTTAACCGCCGTAATACAGTGGTTGGACTTTTAAATAAAATTGATGGCGTTTTCTGCCCTATGCCAAGTGGTGCATTTTATTGTTTTGCTTCGTTGCCGGTAGATGATGCTGATAAATTCTGCCAATGGTTATTGGAAGAGTTTGATCACGAAAAACAAACTGTAATGCTTGCGCCAGCAAGTGGTTTTTATTCAGGCAAGGGCCTTGGTAAAAATGAAGTACGTATTGCATACGTGCTTAATGAAGGCGATTTGAAAAAGGCTATGATATGCCTTGATAAGGCATTACAAGTGTATCCGGGAAGAGTGGCGGTGAAAGAAAAAACAGCGAAGGCTTAAAAAACAATTAATAGATAAAGCAGAACGTTTTGCAGTGTTTGTATTTTAGCACTTAATCATAATATGAATAAGTTACCTAAGGAAATAGAAATTCAAATCAATTCTGCAATTATTTCTAAGTTTCCAAAGGAGTTAGCTTCTCACTATATTAAGTTTTTGATTAAAATATTTAGGGGGAAATATGCTGAATATTTTCCAGTTCAAATTAAAAATGAAGCTGAACTCCTTTATTTAATTCATTTAGGGAGGGCATTAGAAAGTTTAGAAAACTGTTCTGGATTTTCTGAGCATATAAAAGAATACAACAACAATGTTGACTCCAGTTATTTTGTTACTGTTGTTGCAGATTATTTGAAGTCTATTAGTACAAAAATAGAACTGGAGCCATCAGTTGAGGGTGTTTCCAAAAAGGCTGATATATTGGCGAGGATTCAAGATTCAGATATTTATTTTGAATGTAAAGATCCCAAACATGACATCCTTGCATATTATTCGAAGGAGCATGAGGAAATGTATTCGGCTTTATGTAGTTCAATAGAAATCCCGTGTGATGTTTCAGTATCATATTCACAAAAGCTTTCCCAAAATGAATTAGTTGAGTTAGGTTTATTTATTAAGAGAAAACTTCCAAAAATTACAGGTGAAGGAACAATATTAGATGATGATGGAATCAAAGTTGAGATTACTAGCCTCAAAAAGGAATTCATCAATATTGGGGATATTAAAATAACAAGATTTTGGGAAAATTATCAAGAGAAGGCATTGTACCCAGGGTCGGTTATTAATCGAAATGGGATTCCTATAGCTTTCTTCAGAACCGATGTAAATGCTTTTAACAATATAGAAGAGCAAATTAGAAACAGTAAGAATAAAGTGCCCAAGAACAAGCCTTTAGTTGCTGTAATCCATTCGATAGGTATTCCGGGTAAGCTCAGTGATAACGTTAAATTTGTTAGCTCATTATTCAATGAAAATAAGTATACAAGTTTTAATGGAGTCTTATTTGTTAAATACTGTTACAATTTTGAAAAAATTATAGAATATGAACTCCAATATGTAAATAACCCATTCGCAACAAATCAGATACCTAACTTGACTCAACTTTTTAGGTCAACTATACCCCAATTATAAAAGGAATTAATTTAAAAATCTGCGTACAGCAAATAGCGTTTACGCAATGTTTTAAATTCGCTAAGCTGAGGTTCCCAGTTTTTACGAATATCATCGTCTGACATTCCTTGTTCAATTTGTTTTTGCAGTTTATCCGTACCTGCCAGGCATCTGAAATAGTTGTTAAAGTATTTCGATTTATCAGGGTAATCTTTCAAAGTTCCCTTCAACCAAAAGAAATAAAGTTTCTGGTAATTCTTCATTAATACATTACCAAATTGTTGCAGGTCATACCCATGGCAAACCTGTCCTTTGTACATAGGGTCGGTGGCGCCTTGTTTGCTTTCAGGGGTAAATGTAAAAGTCGCATTTTGAAGTTCGGGACATCCTATTACCTGGAATGGTGTTTCGGTTCCCCTGCCTACACTTATTACTGTTCCCTCGAACAAAGCAAGTGAAGGATATAAGTATACGGCACTCATATTGGGCAGGTTAGGCGATGGCTTAACGGGCAATTCATACAGGTCTTTATGTGTATAGCCTTGCACTGAAATACAAGTGAGGTTGCATTGTTTGCCATCTTTCAGCCATTTTTCTCCATTCAGCATGCGGGCATATTCAGCAGGGGTCATGCCATATACAATAGGTACTGGGTCTAAGCCCACAAACGATCTGCAATTGGTATCAAGTACCGGACCATCCACAAAAAAACCGTTCGGATCGGGCCTGTCGAGCACAATCAAAGGCTTGTTGTTTTCGGCACAGGCTTCCATTACCATATGCAAGGTAGATACGTAAGTGAAGAAACGAACACCTACATCCTGCAGATCATATACTACTATATCTACCCCTTTCATGTCTTCTGCAGTAGGCTTGTTGTGCTTGCCATAAAGTGAAATAATAGTAATTGAAGCACTTGCATTTTTATCCTTGCCATTTTTAATGGTAGCACCGGCATCGGCAGTGCCATAAAAACCATGCTCGGGTGCAAATATTTTTGTGATCTTAATTCCCTGGCTTAATAAGGTATCAACTAATAAGGTTTTTTTAACCAATGAAGTCTGGTTAACAACCACTGCCACTTTTTTCCCTTTCAGCAGGCCTAAATATTGTTCCATGCGCTCGGCGCCTACCTTAATACTTGCAGGGTCAGGCGTTATAAGGTCCGATTTTGCCATTAATTGTGCACTGCAGCAATGCGATACTAATAGTAGTATACACACTAAAGCTATGTTTTGGCCTTTTATAATTGAGAGGAAGAAGTATCTTTGCAGGTATCGCATAAGTAGAAATCAAAAGTAAAGAAAACTGCGTAGCTTTCATAATGGACAAGGAAAAAATAATAAACTACCTGGCAAAAGGCTCATTACCACAAGGTGATGGCAGCAAGATTCCTTTGCAGGATATAGTTCATTCTTTCCCTTACTTCCAGGTTGCCCAGGTTTTGTATGCCAAGCAGATGTATGATGATAATGATACCGAAGTGGCTACACGGGTCAAATTAGCATCGGCTTATGCACCAAACCGCAAAGCCATGTATCTTTTATTTAAAAGGCAAGCTGAAAAGGTTCAGGAAAAGGAAATTAAGGCACCTATTGTTGTTGAAGTTAATGCACCTGTTACTGAGGAGAAATATAATTATGTATACCAATCTGCAGAGCGGGTTGTTAAAGAAGAGCCTAAAGATCAGGTGTTTACGATAAGTGTTCCGGAAGAGATAGTGGCTAAAAAAGAACCGGAAATATCCCCGGTTTCGGAGACTTTCCTCGAAAATGAGATACTAAGTAACATTGCGGCGGTACAAACTGAGCAACATGTTGAAGAATTACCAATTATAGAGGTACCAATAAAAAATATTGAGCCTCCTGCCGAGCCCGAAACTGACCTAACATTAGTTACTCCGCACAGCTTCCAGGATTGGCTTAAAATTGTGCCAGAATTAAGAAACTTGCCTGTTCAAAAACCTAAAACTACTTCGGCCAGCAAAACCCTTGATATTATTGATAATTTCCTGGCAAACCAGCCTCGTATTTCGAAGCCAAAAGCCGAGTTTTTCTCACCTAATAAGGCAGCCAGATTAAGTGTGAATGAAGATGAATCTTTGGTGAGCGAAACCCTTGCAAAAATATACGTCGGACAGGGCAATTTATACAAGGCATTAAAGGCCTATGAAAGCTTAATGTTGCAAAATCCCGAAAAAAGCACTTATTTTGCGGCCCGAATTCAAGAAATAAGAGATAAAATAGATTTACAAAAGAATAAATAAATACCATGGAAATTATACTTCAGATACTTACAATTATCGCTTGCGTACTCCTTATATTGGTAGTGCTAATACAAGATTCAAAGGGTGGAGGACTATCTTCATCATTCGGCGGATCGAACCAGATACTGGGTGTTCGCAGAACAACTGACTTTTTAGAAAAAGCAACATGGGTGCTTGCTATTGCACTATTGGTGTTCAGCTTAGCCAGTTCATATGTTGGTACCAGTGCTAGTGCTGCACAATCGAGCACCAAGGACAAGGCTGCTGATATGAGCCTGCCTGGCAAAAAATAATAAGTTTCTTTAATAGAACAGGTGCTCTGTTCTAAACAGTGAGGGGGATTTTAAATTGTAAAAACAATGCTGGAATATCCCATCTACATCGCCGGAAATTTTGAGAAAAGCGCTAAAGTATTAGACGTTTACAATCCGTTTAAAGGATATGCTTTTGCCCGTACCTACCAGGCATCGGACGAGCAGTATGAGGTTGCAGTGAATGCAGCATTGGCATGCAGAAAAGAAATGGCAGAATTGCCTGCCCACGAAAAATACAATGCATTACGTTTTATTTCTTATTCTATTACTGCTAACAGGCAGGTGTTATCTGAAACATTGTGTTATGAATCGGGTAAGCCTATCCGCTATGCATTAGCAGAAGTTGACAGGGCGGCACAAACTTTTTTAGTGGCTGCCGAAGAAGCCAAGCGTATACCTAAGGAATATATTTCGCTTGACTGGACCGCAGCCGGAAATAAGAAAGAAGGACTTGTGAAATATTTCCCATCGGGAGTAATAGCAGGCATAACGCCGTTTAATTTCCCGCTTAACCTTGTGGCGCATAAAGTGGCCCCGGCTATTGCGGCCGGATGCCCGATAGTATTAAAGCCTGCATCATCTACTCCTTTATCATCTATTGAACTGGCCAAAATAATTGCAAAGACTAATTTACCTGTAGGTGTATTTTCTGTGCTACCGATGGACAGAACTACCGGTAACAAAATGGTAATTGACGAAAGGTTTAGTGTGCTTTCATTTACAGGCTCGCCAATTGTCGGTTGGGAAATGAAAAAGAACGCAGGCAAAAAAAGAGTGTTGTTAGAGTTGGGTGGAAATGCAGCTGTTATTATTTCGAAAGGAGTTAATCTTGAAGAGGTGGTGAAGAAAAGCCTTGTGGGTGGATTTTCTTATTCAGGGCAGGTTTGCATACATGCACAACGTTTCTTTGTTCACAAAGATATTTTTGAAAAATTCTCTAAAGCATTTGCTGAAGGCGCTAAAAGTTTAAAATATGGTGACCCGAAATTTGCAGATACCGATGTGTCGGTGATGATTGACCAGGATAATGCAGATAGGGTAGAGGCATGGGTTGAAGAAGCGAAAGATATGGGTGCTACTGTATTATGTGGTGGTATAAAAGAAGGCGGTTTTTATCTGCCAACTATTATTACTGGTGCTAAGAATGAAATGAAAGTATATTCCGAAGAAATATTCGGACCTGTAATAACACTCGATTCTTTTTCGACTATTGAAGAAGCAGTTGATAAAGTAAATGACTCAAAGTTTGGTTTGCAGGCAGGCGTATTTACCAATTCGGTTTCTGAAATGGATTACGCATTTAATAACCTGAATGTGGGTGGTGTTATATTAAACGATATGCCAACGTTCCGTGCCGATCATATGCCCTATGGTGGTGTTAAGGATTCTGGATTGGGAAGGGAAGGCGTTCGCTATGCTATGATGGAAATGATGGAAGCGCGTATTTTAGTTAAGTGATTCCTTAACCGGTTTTACTTGTGCCAAGCCATGAAACAGGTATTCCTCCTTCGTACTTATTTTAGTACATAAATAACGGGTACGGTATTTTTTCTGTTTAATGAATTTCTCGTTTCCGGTTGTTTCAAAAACAGACATTAAGGGAAGGTCTTCCAATAAATGAAGGTCTGTTTGTTTGGTGTCATACCTGTTCAGCACCCTGAAAAGTCTTGTGTCATTACAAACCGATGCAGCAGGGTCTATCATATATGCTTTTAGCGAAGCAATAATATCTGCAGGAAATACTGTTTCATTTAAAAATGGGTGTAATAGAATTCTGTATTCCTGTTTCCATTCTTTTCCATGAGAAGATATGTTGTTACCGAATTTCTTCCATGCACTCAGGTGGGCAATTTCATGAATAAGAGTGATTAGAAAGGCGTATTTATTCAGGTCGTGGTTAATAGTTATCTGGTGATTTTTGCCTTTAACAGGTGGCATATAGTCACCGTATTTTGATGCCCTGGCTTTTTTAATTTTTAACTTAAAGTCGAAACTATAAACCCAGCCAGCAATAGTATCCACAGCAGTTTCAGGTATATATTTAAGCAAAACAGCTTTATTCCTTTCAAGTTGATTCATGGTGCAAAATTATATCAAATAATTGCAAAGTTTGGTTTTCGGTTTTAGAAAAACTATATTTGTTATAGTTAATTAGCCCCTATGGCAAATAGAAATACTTTCAAGTTTTACGTAACTTCTATTTTTGTAGCATTGGCATTTATTTTAAATGCTCAAAATACATGGACTCCTAAGGCAGATTTTGCCGGTGGCCATAGAGAAGCCGCTTGCGGATTTGTTATAGGTAATACAGGTTATTATTCAACCGGTTTATCTGTAGATACCGACTGTGGTGATTTATGGGGATGGAACCAGGCAAATAATATATGGACCAAAGAGGCTGCCTTTCCGGGTGGCGTACGCATGGGTTCAGGTGGTGCTTCATTAAATGGGTATGGATATGTATTAGGCGGTGAACATCCTAGCAATTGTTTTTTAGCTGAACATAGAGCATCACATGGTGGCGTTTGTGGCGGCACTTTTTTCTACGATTTCTGGCAGTATAGTCCCGATTCAAATGCATGGACCCAGCTATTAAGTTTTCCGGGTGGAGGAAGAAATTATGCTGTAATGGTAGCTGATCCCCAGGATACTGCTATATATTATGGAACAGGAAATAATAACGGAGTAAGATATTTAGATGATTGGTGGGTTTATAAAATTTCAACCGCTACTTGGGCACAGCTAGACTCTTTCCCGGGTGGCCCAAGATATAGTGCCGTTGGTTTTTATGCGAATGGAAGTATATATGTTGGCACAGGAAATGATGGCGATAGTACATATGGCGGAACCAATGATATGTGGCAGTACAATATAGGTACGGGTAAATGGAAGCAGGTTGCAAGCTTACCCGGTGCACCAAGAAGAATGGCTGCTGAATTTGTAATAGATGATCATGCTTTTATTTGTGAAGGCGTTTCGGGTACAACTTATCTTAATGATATGTGGCAGTACGATGCAGTAAACGATGTTTGGAAAGCCGTAGCTGCATACCCACAGAGTGGTGGATATTCTGCAACCGGATTTACAATAAACAATAAGGGCTATGTAGGCATAGGTACTGTAGCACTAAAAGATACTTCTACGTTTTGGGAATACACGCCAAGCGATACAGTATTGGGAGTAGCTAATGTTAAGAATGTTCAGGGCATTTCACTTTACCCTAATCCATCGAAAGGCATGGTGCAATTATCATATACAGGCCTTGCAGATAATAGCCAAGTAAAGATCATTGACATACTTGGCAATACAGTTGATGCACATGCAATAACCAACAGCCAGGGTGTGCTGAAATTGAATGAAACTAAACTGAGTAACGGAATATATTTCTATCAGGTTCTTTCGGCTGATAAGCAAACCAGTACGGGTAAGTTTGTAATTGCCCGTTGATAATTATTTATTCAAGTTTTTTATTGCTGCAGGCATTGTCATAAGCTGCTTTTGCAATTTTTGCAATTACCAAGTCACGTATTGAATCGTTAGCTTTTGAATCAGAAACAAATGCAGCCAATACCAAATATTTTCCGTTAGGTAATGTAATAATACCCACATCATTTGTTGCCGAAGTCAGTCCGCTATCATTTGTTGGCCCTGAGCCAGATTTACGCGCTACTATGGTTCCTTCAGGCAACAAGCCTCTTATTCTTTTCATCGAGGTGGTTGTTTCTGTCATTATCTTAATAAGGAATGCTGTGCTTGATGGTGAAAGATATTTGCCTTTATAAAAATCAGCCAGTAGATACATCATCTGCTGTGGTGTGCACCAGTTATTATATTGCACATTCCATGCACCGTGCATTTCAGCTTCGGTAGCAACTATGGCAATGTCTTTTACCCCTATATTATGTAAGTAGTTTTCAACTTGTTTTGGTCCGCCTAATGTTTGCAGTAAAACATCACAAGCAACATTATCGCTTTGCGAAACTACATAGCCAAGCAGATCGCGAATACTCATGTCAATATTTCCATCAGGGTATTTATCCCGTATCGGGCTCCAGGTTTTAGGCGTCATCTGTTCCTTGCTGATATGTATCTGCTGATCTAATGAAAGCATACCACTATCTACTTTATTCAAAATAGCCATTGCTATTGGAAACTTGAAAACACTTTGCATGGGTGAATGGTACGAGCCATTGTATGTGAGTGTATCACCGTCCTCTAAATTCATCAGTGCAATACCAACAGTACCTTTTGCAGATTGCGAAATGGTACTGATATCAGTCCGTAAATTGTTATCTGGTTTTTCAGTTGTACATGATAACACGAATACAGAAATAGCAAGGAGAGCAAACTTTTTCATGCGTTTATTTAAGTACGATATCAAGTGCTTCTTTAAATGCTTTTATTGTGATATCTATATCTTTATCAGTATGCGTAGCCGATACAAAGCCAACTTCATACCCTGATGGGCCGAGGTAAACTTTCCTTTCCAATAAAGCGGCATGCAGTTTTTTGAATTTCTCCATGCTCTTACTATCAATTTCAGAAGACCTTGTTATTTCTTTTCTATGTGTAAACGCCGGCCAGAAAATTGAACCAATGTGGAAAATCTTAAATTCTGCATCAGCGTTCAGCATCTCCACTGTCATACCATTGAACATGGTAAGTATATCACCCGGTACATATGCATTCATTCCGGGGCGATTATCAGTTGCCGGCACCAAACCAATTACATATACAGGCAAGTTTGCTTTTGCAATGGCATACATTGTACAACCCACCGCTGCACCACCAGCCATATCGCATTTCATTTCGTCCATGGAACCGGCAGTAGGTTTTAAACTCAAGCCTCCTGTATCGTATACTACTCCTTTACCAACTAATACATACGGCTTTTTATTTTTTGCATTTTTAGGCTTCCATTCCATTATAGTAAATGTAGGTGGATCAATACTACCAAGATTTACACCCAATAAACCACCCATCTTTAATGCCGTTATTTTTGCTTTGTTCAGTACTTCTACTTTAAAGCCAGCTTCCTTACCAAGTTTTTCGAACTCGTGGGCCAATTGCACTGCGTTCAAATGGTTAACAGGTTCGTTTACCAGTGAACGTGCTTTATTTGTAGCATCGGTTACTATCTGCAAGCGCTCCACATGGTGGTTCTTAATTTTCTTACCGTGAAGGTTAATTGTCTTGAGCGAGTTCGCAATTTTTTTACTGTCCTTTTTATAATGTATGAATTGGTAATTGCTCAGCACCATACCCTCAGCAAACGCAAGCGTGTTATCTTCATTTCCAATTGTATCATTAATGGTCAAACTTTCAAGCTTTGCACCATTTGCCATACCACAAACTCTTCCACCTGCTTTACGATATGCCTCAAGCGTTAAATACTTTTCTTTCTTCTCTTCACCTATATATACTACTACTCTGCGGCTATACTGGTTAATGGCAATAATATGTTCATCGGCGGTAATTTGTTTTTTTACAAATGCTAACTCTGCCGGACTTAGTCCGTATTTCGAAAAATCTGTTTTAACTGTTCCTATAAGAACAACGTTATCCTTAGATGATACCGTTTCAATATGCTTGAGTGCCGTCATGTTTATTTGTATTTTTGTTGAAACAAATGTAAGTAATTAACTATATGCCAAAAGTGCTAAAGAGAGAACAATCGGAAAAGCTGTTTCAAAAAGCCAAATCATATTTCCCGGGTGGTGTAAATTCACCGGTAAGGGCCTTTAAATCAGTTGGTGGTACACCTTTATTTATAGACCAGGGAAAAGGTTCAAGAATCTGGGATGCCGATGGCAATGAATATATAGACTATTGCTGCTCATGGGGCCCACTTATATTGGGGCATTGCTATCCCTCAGTTGTAAATAAAGTTAAAAAGACGATCGACAACGGCATGTCATTTGGTGCACCAACCCGTTTGGAAAATGAATTAGCCGAATTAATACTCAGTAATAGTTCACACCTTGAAAAAATACGTTTTGTAAGCTCAGGTACTGAAGCGGTAATGTCTGCCATTCGCTTAGCGCGTGGATATACCAAGAGAAATAAAATAATAAAGTTTGATGGCTGTTATCATGGTCATGCTGATTCACTTTTAGTAAAGGCAGGTTCAGGCCTTGCTACATTCGGCCTCTCTTCTTCAGCCGGTATACCTGAAGCATTTGCCAGGGAAACAATAGTACTTCCGCTGGGCGATGAAAAAGCTGTTAAAGAAGCCTTTGCAACGTATAAAAATGAAATTGCCTGTATCATTATAGAACCTGTGCCTGCTAACAATGGCTTGCTTCTGCAGAAACGGCCGTTCCTCGAATTCCTGAGTGATATTTGTTCAACAAAAAGGCAGCCTGCTTATTTTTGATGAGGTTATTTCGGGCTTCCGAATTGGCTTTGAAGGAGCAGCTAAATATTACAATATTCAACCTGATATAGTTACATACGGCAAAATTATTGGTGGTGGATTACCGGTTGGTGCGTATGCAGCGAGCAATGAAATAATGAAACATATTTCACCTGATGGTAATGTGTACCAGGCGGGAACA
>JABCZY010000037.1 GCA_013289395.1 Bacteroidota bacterium | reverse complement strand
AGGATAATACTAAGAAAGCAGCGGAAAGAGTATTATTGAACAATCGTTATTCATGGAAATATGTTAAGGTAGAAGACTCTTTTTCGAACAAAAAAAAAGCTATGGAAGCTGCCATTTTACAGTCTTCCGGTGAATTGATACTTGTAACTGATGCCGATTGTATAGCCCCGGAAAAATGGATCACCACTATCGCTTCAATGTATGAGCAGCACCATTATCAAATGATTTGTGGGCCTGTGTCACTAGTTAATACCGATACTATTTGTGAAAAATATCAAAGCCTGGAAATAGCCGGGTTATCAATATTAGCTGGTGCAGGTATTTTTTCCAATAACCCCTTACTTTGTAACGGAGCCAATATTGCATACACGCGAAAAGCGTTCGATGCTGTTGGTGGGTTTAAGGATATTGACTCCTCCCCATCAGGAGATGACACCTTATTGCTTTTTAAAATGCGTAAACAATTTCCTAGGCAAATAGGCTTTGCCAAAAACAAAAATGCTATTGTTTATACTCAGGCGCAACCTAACTGGAATAAATTTTTACAACAGCGAATACGTTGGGCTTCAAAAGGTTTTATCTCGCGAAACAGCATGAATAGCTTAGTCAGTTTATTGGTTTTTGTCACTAATTTTTTACTATTCATGTATATGCTTGGTTCATTGGTCTACTTTTCCATTAATTGGGTCTTTATAACTTGTCTATTCCTTAAATTTACAATCGATTTTTTATTGTTAACTTGCGCAACTGGATTTTTCGAGAAGAGGAGGCTATTGTTAAATTTCTTAATGGGAGAATTTATAACATTAGCTTATGTAAGTTGGGTAGGATTAATGGCAAGTTTTATAGGTTATAGCTGGAAAGGAAGAGATTACTGAACATAAAAGAGGTTATTGTGCTATCATTTCGAAGAAAAAAATACGTAGAAATTGATTCCTATTCACTGGCCCATCATGCATGGAAACGGTTTAAGAAGAACCGTCTTGCCATGTTCAGTCTTTATTTTATTGTGCTTTGTGTACTTGTAGCCATTTTAGGCTATACCATTACCCCAGACTCAACACCAAACGCAAACAACCAAGTACTTGAGCTTTCGGTAAAACCACCTGGTTTCAAGGTACAAATGCTTCTTGTTAAGGAAAATCAAGATATAAAAGCGACATCTTTTATAACGAAAATGTTATTCGGACAGCCTAGTTTCTATCACTACACCCCAATCTATAACTATGGATTCCAGGGCTCATTTATAGTTGCTGAAGGATATACGGGTATGATACCCAATAATGGCCCTATTGTAAAATATAATATGGCTGATGTTATTTATGCCTTAGATTATAATAAGCATTTGGTTAATGACTCTGCAAACCATACAACTACGGCCTATATTTTTGGTGATAATAAGCCCATTACCCGCACATATAAAGATATGAGCGAAGAAATAAAAACCAAGAATATAGTAACCCAAACTTACTTATTAGGAACTGATCAGGAGGGCAGGGACTTGTTAAGCCGCCTGATGATAGGCATAAGAGTTTCTTTGGCAGTTGGTTTTATTTCGGTAATTATAGCTTTCTCAATAGGAATATTTCTGGGTGCTACAGCTGGTTTTTACAGGGGCAAGTGGGATGAATTTGTTATGTGGCTTATAAATGTTGTTTGGTCATTACCTACCTTGCTTTTAGTTATTGCTATAACCTTGGCATTAGGTAAAGGTTTTTGGCAAGTATTTATCGCAGTTGGTCTTACTATGTGGGTAGATGTTGCCAGAATTGTGAGAGGGCAGGTGATGAGTATTCGTGAGGAGAATTTTATTGAAGCAGGTAATGCTATGGGGTTCTCAAATTTCAGGGTCATCTTTAAACATATACTTCCCAATATTATGGGTGCTATTATTGTGGTAGCAGCAGATAATTTTGCATCGGCAATACTTATTGAGGCGGGATTAAGTTTCCTTGGAATTGGCGCACAACCGCCTATAGCTTCATGGGGAGCGATGATAAACACCAATAGGGGTTATATTATTACAGATTCCGCTTACCTTGCCTTTTTGCCCGGCATTTGCATAATGCTTATGGTACTTGCCTTCTTCTTATTAGGCAATGGCTTAAGGGATGCGCTTGATAGCAAAACATCTGCCAACCAATTGGTAGGTGCCTAAATAAAATACAAAGCTTTTACCGAGAAACTACTGCTTAAAAAGGAAGGTCGTCCTGTTCCTGCGCATTTGGCAAGCTACTGTCAGAATATGATGCAGGAGCTTGTGATTCCTGTGAATATTCCTTACTGCTACCACCGGAAGATCTTTCTACTCTCCAGGCATCTAGCGAGGTGAAATACTTAACACCACCGCCATCTTTGCCTTGCCATTCACGCCCCTTAATGAAAAAGCTAACCTTAACCTGATCGCCTACGTTAATATCGTCCAACAGGCGGCATCTTTCCTGTGTCAATTGAAATTGAATATGTTGAGGATAGTTTGATGAATTGTCTGTAACAACAAATTCACGCTTTTTAAAAGCATCTGATACTTTTTGTTCGTCCTTTTTTACTTTAATTATTCCGTTTAATTCAAACATTGTAATTGATGTATTTATTATTATTTACTATTTTATTTATTTTCCTTTATCTGCTGTTCTGAAGCTCTGCCCGATAGCTTAAAAGTCTTAACCCGTGGATTACCATAATAGGTAAGGTTGCCTCCTCCATTTACCTTTGCATGCATTTCCGGATGGGCGTATACTTTTAGGTCTCCATCACTATCATCTTCCATGGTTAAGTTTTCTGTTTTCAGTTCAGAAGCATCTACATTACCATCTCCGGAATCTTTAAAAATGCAGCTTTTCGCTTTACCTTTCAATACAATAGGTTTACCCGAATTCAGGGTACAGTTCAACATCTTGGTATCAAAGGTCAGGTTAACGGTGGCGTTTCCATCAACGTTTAAAGTAAACGCATCTGCATCAAGCTTATTGGTGCATGACAAAGTACCTTCTATATTGACATTTAGTTGCTGCAGGTCCTTCACGGTTATATATAAAGTTGAAGCCCCCTTAGTGCCTTCTTTCATTGTTACATTCAGCGTAACTCCACTTTTAACCATTACTGCGGCCAATGCATCTTTATCAGGTGCCACAATTTTCATACTGCAAGACTTACCTTCAGTAAGCACTACATTGAAATTGCCATTTATTTTAAGCGAATTAAACTCAATTATTTTAGAAACCTCGGTAACACTATCCGCAGCATTCAATGCCATAAGCTGTTGCGAAAACACCAAACAACTTAACCCAATCAATATTTTTCTACCAATATTCATACGTATTATTTCTGTGTCCAAATATATAAGAATTTAGAACCATACAAGTAGTAGTTATCCACACTTTTATCATTGAATATCCACAATTGGAGCAAGAAAGAGCCTCGCTTTACTTTAAAGTATTTATAATTGGCTAGAAGGGGCTATACCCTTATGCCTATAATTAGCACGTCATCAATCTGTTCAAGATTGCCCATCCAATTCTGGAAGGTAGTATTGAGGTTATTCCGTTGCATATTCATATCTAAACTGCGACCTTCCAGTACCTTTTCTTCCAATTGTTTATACTTGAATTTTTTGCCCTTAGGTCCACCAAACTGATCAGCATATCCATCAGTGAACAGATATATCTCATCTCCTTTGACTAACTTAATAGTATGTGTGGTAAATGGTCTAGGATTGTCGGAATTACCAATTGGCTGTTTATCAGCAGTTATTTCTTTTATTTCATTTTCTTGTATATACCAAAGTGGGTTATTGGCCCCGCTCCATTGAACTTCCTTAGTCTTTGTGTTTATTGTACAAAGTGAAATATCCATTCCATCTTTTATATCTTCTTTCTCTGATTTTTCAAATGTTTCAATAACCAAATCCCTTACCTTATCCAAAATTTTGCCTGGCTCAATTATTCCGAACTCCTTTACTGCTCTGTTTAACGCATTAGAGCATACCACACTCACCATTGCCCCTGGAACACCATGGCCAGTACAGTCACCGGCTGCCACAAAAATTATATCGTTCTTCTCCGACATCCAATAAAAATCACCACTAACTATATCCTTTGGCTTAAATAAAATGAAGCTCTCAGGCAATACAGATTTAAATCGTTCTCTGGTCGGCAAAATAGCTTCCTGAATTCGTTTTGCATAATTAATGCTATCAGTAATATCCTTGTTTTTCATTTCAATTACTTCCTTTTGCTTAACAACCTCAGCAGTTCTTTCACTTATAATATTTCTAAGGCTTCGGGTTGAAACAGTAATAGCACTATATACAAATGCAATAAAAATTAAAAGATATGCTATATATGCCCAGACCGTACGATACCATGGAGATAGTATCGTAAACTCATAAACTGCCTCACGGCTTTCGTGGTTAAAAACATTTTTTGCTTCTACGTGAAAAACATAATGCCCTTCATGAAGGAAGGTATATGGAGCCTTTGTTTCATTGTTCCACTCACTCCAATTGGAGTGTTGTTCATCCGAACCTTCCAGTCTATATCTGTACATGGTTCCTGATTCATCCTGAAAGTCAGGTGCTGCATAATAGAATGTAAGTGAATTAAACGAAAACGGAAGGCTTAATTTTAATCGTTCGGGTTGTATAAGTGACACGTTTCCGCTATCATCAGTATACGTTCCATAAAATATAGTTGAGTCTTTACCTTTACTTACAACCACTTTGCGAACAAGGGCATTGAAAGGAGAATCATAATCCTTCTTTATTTTATCATCGTATCTGAATATTCCATCCTGACCACCTATCCACGTAATGCCATCTGCGTCGTAGTAAAAACATGAAGGTATACTTTTCGATATAGTTATGAAAGGTTTGGTGACCCATTCACGGTTTTTTGGTTGATGAGGATTTTTCATATATCCTAAATGCAATTGCCCGTCATTTTCTGTAATATCCACCATCCATATATTACCAGCGAGGTCCCTATTCATGGCAAATATTCCAAGCTTGTTATTCGAAAACTGACTACCTAATGATGTATCTCGCAGGAATCTTCCATGCCCATCATACCTGTACAGACCACTTTGTGAACAATAATAAATATGACCATCTATACTTTTTACATAAATATTACTCGTATCAGGAAGTCCTTGCTTACTTGTAAATTTCTGTATTGATGCTGAATCTATTTTGGCGTTTTTATATGAAGGAACCACTCTGATTACTCCCTTATCAGGTTTTCCGCACCATATAGTTCCATTTTTATCTTCCTCTATTGAATTGACATCCTCACCTACTTCTCCCACATATCCTTCATCTATCCATTTATTATTATCCCAATATAACGACGCTAACCCGAACTGACTTGCACCTCCAAGGCTGTAACCTACAAATACCCTGTTAGAATCGACCAGTGACCTATGCATCACGTTTGCATTTCCGTCTCTTATTTTTGAAGGTTTACCGCCATCGTCAACTTGAAAAATACCATCATTACTCGCTACCAGAAGCACTTTTTTCTTACCAGTGTTAAAGGATAGCAAGTCCCAGCATTCCGTATTTATTCCATCAATACGCGAAAAACCAGGTTGCTCAATTATTGAATTAGATCCCGTTGACTTTCCGTTCAAACAAAACACACCTGAAAGGGTGGCGGCATATAATTTATCATTACTACGTGTAATTGCCAATACCCTTCCCTCCAAGCCCGTTTGGTCATTGAAAGTAGTTATAGGTGAGTTTATGTCAACTTTTGAAATTCCATTATTGGTAGCAAGCCAAAGATCTTTTCCATAATCTAAAAACTGGTAATTGATAGCTTCATCCTGCAATCCGTTCTTCTTATTTACTGCTCCAATAAAATCACCGGAAGAATCAATTATAACGGCACCACCTGTCCGTGTACCAATTGAGTAATTTTTCTCATTCAATTTGATACCATTATACACCTTATTTTCTGCAAAAAACTGGTCAATATCTGTATGAAAAGCATTCATCCTGGTTAATTGCATTTTATCCTGAATGCGCGAAGAAAATTCTGCCGGTATCATGGTATACAGACCTTTCCCTTCAATATTCATTAAAATCTCGTTCTTCCGGTATGGTTGCATGCAATACGTCTTGGACTGGGCAAACATGTCATAGCCCTGAATAAAACTTAACGCAGAGTCCTGAATTTTCATCATTCCCACTTCTTTCTCCCTTACATATAATTCGCCATTAACCTTAAACATCAGGTGGAACGTAGTTCCATGTTTAGGCTCTAAAACCTTCATCCTTTTACCGTCCCAAATAAAAATTCTATTGGAAGCCTGAAAATACACCTTGTTATTCTTTGCAACAAAACATGTCCATACCTGGGTAAAGTCCCTTTGTTCTTTAGGAATGAATTCTAATAAAGATTGGTATCTCATTCGTCCATTCATATCGGCAGACAAGAAACCCAATTCACCGGCACCTCCTACATAAATTGTTCCTTTGCTATCTATGGTTAATGAAAGTATTGCAAAACCATTGGGAGTTTGAATTGTATCCCAGTTATGTCCATCGTAGACAAGTATTCCACTATTATTACCGAAATACAATACCCCCCTGGAGTCTTGAACAGCTGCAAAATTCTGTGGTACAAGATTATATTCTTTGGGAGAATAATTCCGCATATTATACAGCCCCATTTCATTCAGTTTTTGGCCAACTGAGCTTACGGAAATTAATGTTATAAATGCAAAAAAAACAAGGGTATTGCAAAAGCATTTAAATGCCTTTATCATATAGTTTCTTTTTCCCTTGATTAAAATCATCCCGTTCAGAGCAAATTATGCATGAATTATTCAATCAAAGATAGAAAAACTTATTAACCCGTAAATAATATGAGATAAGGAATGTTTTTAAACAAAAATACCGCTATAAGATCAGCTCCTATAGCGGTATTTTATGTTAACTATTTATATTACTGAAGCACCACCTTTTTGTAGGTAACCCCATTGTCACCAATTACTTGAAGTATGTATACTCCTTTACTCAATCCCGATAAATCTATCTCTTTACTAAAATGGCCTGATATTTTGCCATAATTAGTAACAGACATTACCTGGCCAATTGCATTATACACTTTAAGTGTAATGTTTTGACTGTTTATAATATTCAAACTAAAAGTAAACAAGCCTGTTGAAGGGTTTGGATAAACACAGAGAGAGTTTAAATCAACTGCTAATTGATTTACACCAACATAAGTCACGCTACCGGTATTAGATTTAGATGCATTATAGTTGATTGCCTCTGTTCTGGCTCCAGGGTTACATCCACTTGGGTTATCGATACCCATATGAAAATACCAGTTATGTGTTGCAGATGCTGGGGCAGGGGCAGTATATGTAAATACACCGTTATTCAAAACATAGCCTATACTATCTTTTGCTACTCCAGCTGTAGTATCCCTATATACTATATAGCGAGGGAATGAAAGCCCCTGGTAATTATCCCATATAAGGTTTACAACACCTGATCCAGGGCTAATAGTTAAGTGCATTGTTTTGTGTGGCGAACTTAAAGGAGATTCTTTTCCGCATGAGTCAACCTGAGATATTTCATATCTCCAACTTTGTACATCTGGGTTAGAAAGTAAGTCAACAAATACTGTTGTATCAGCAATAGGAACGTTGCCTATTAAAGTAAATAACCCGGGTGCCGTGGTCTCTTTATACACGTTATAACTGGCAATCCTATGTGCTGCAGATGGGTTCCATATTACTTTATTATGATTTGATGCAGGATCTACAGTAACCATACAAATTGAGATAGCCGGAGGTGCAATTTCAGGTATGTTCGCTGCAGCTGTGCCAACACAACCAACAGCATCTGTAACCTGAACATTGTATGTTCCTGCACTAACATTAGTTAAGTTCTGGGTTGTACTACTGCTATTGTCAGACCATTGGTAGGTATCTGACCCGGTTCCACCGGTAACAGCTATTACAATTCTGCCAGTACCAATACTGTTATTAGAACATGCAGAAGCAATAACACTATCAACAGTAATAACTGGACCATTTAAACTGCTTATAGCAGCTTGTATAGAAGCTGAGCATCCATTCGAATCAGTTACAGTTACAGTATATGCTCCTGCAAATAGGCCTTTAGCCGTATCGGTTGTTTCACCAGAGCTCCAGTTATACGAATATGGAGTTGTTCCACCGGTTGGTATTACCTTAGCTGTACCAGTTGGTGTAGAGCAACCAGAATTGGTGGTTGATGTAGTAAGTGATACAGGCGCTTTAGGTTGTGAAACAGCAAAAGTTTGAACACCTGAGCATCCGGATGCATCATTTACAGTAACATAATATGGTCCGTTAGAAAGGCCTGTCACATTCTGAGTTGTGATACCTGTTGACCATAAATATGTATACGGACTAACTCCACCTGTTACATTAATATTTATAGCACCATTTGACTGTCCATAACATTTAACTTCATTAATGGCTTGCGCAGTAATTACAGGGCCATTGGTATTTGTTATAGCTGCCGATACATATGTTGAACAACCACTTTTATCAGTTACAGTAATAATATAATTACCTGAAGATAAACTGTCGCCTGTCGATAATGTATCGCCATTGTTCCAGCTATATCTATAAGGGATTGTACCACCAGTTGTAGAAACAGTTACTGAACCAATATGTTTACCACATTGACTTGGAGTTATCGAAGCCACAGAAATTGAAGGGAAAGATGTTGCATTTACTGTAATTACAGCATTTGAAGAGCAACTGTATTTATCAAATACAGAAACACTATAAGTACCGGACGCCAATCCTGAAAGTGAACTGGTGGTTGCACCATTAGCCCATGAATACGTATACGCAGTACCAGTACCACCGGTTACTGCTAACGAAATTTGGCCATTATTCTGTCCGCAAGTCGTATTGGTAACTGTAGGTTTTATTTTAATTTGAGGAGGTTGTCCAACAACCACAGCAGCTGTTGCAGGGCACCCTACAGAGTCAGTTACTGTAATAGTATATGCTCCGGCTGGCAAGCCAGTTGCGGTTTTTGTTGTTTGAACAGGTGTTGTATTCCATGAATATATATATGGATGACTTCCTGAGATAAAAGGGCTTCCACCTGAAGGAAATGCTGTTGCAGTTCCATCGCTACCACCAAAACAAGAATCCTTCGTTACTGCAGCGGTTACAGTATCCTTACATACTTCCACTTTAAATGTAGCACCTTGGTATAAACTCCAATGTCCTATACTATCTTCTGTTCGCACAAATGCCGCGTGACTACCAATCGAAAGAGCAGAAACATTAAATCCTTGCGAAACATTAATACTGTCCGCTGGGCTTATACCTGTTATTGCTGTTCCTTTACCTTGTCCAGGATCCTTATCAAAAAAATATTCTGCGGCCACAATTCGCGCTGACGGAGGAATGGGAGCTATGGCTGGAGAAACGTAAAAACGAGCTCCTTGATACAAACTCCATCTGCCTAATGAATCTTCAGTACGAATAAAGACAGAGTGAAAACCTTGAGTAAGGCTACTAAGAGCTAGGCCACCTGTAAAATTGATCGAATCAGACTTTGTAACGGCAATAGACGCTCCCATACCTTGTCCTGGGTCCTTATCGAAGAAATATTCAGCTGCTGTTATCCGTGCTGGAGCTGGGATTGTTACTGAAGGCTGTACATAAAAATCACGACCTTCATATAAACTCCATTGGCCTGCTGAGTTTTCGGTACGAATGAACATTTTATGATATCCCGCCGATAAGCTGGCAGTAGAAATTGCTTGCACTGCACTTATTGAATCAGTTGCAGCAAATGCAGTCATTGCTGTGCCTTTACCCTGGCCAGGATCAACATCAAAAAAATATTCTGCAGCCGTTATCATGGCAGGAGCTGGTATAGTTACTGAAGGCTGAACATAAAAATCACGCCCTTCATATAAGCTCCATTGACCTGCTGAGTTTTCAGTACGAATGAACATTTTATGATATCCTGCCGGCAAACTGGCAATAGAAATTGCCTGAGCAGTACTAATTGAGTCTGTTGCGGCAAATGCAGTCATTGCTGTGCCTTTACCCTGGCCCGGATCAACATCAAAGAAATATTCAGCTGCTGTTATCATTGCAGGAGCTGGGATTGTTACCGAAGGCTGTACATAAAAATCACGACCTTCATATAAACTCCAGTTTTTAGCCGAATCCTGGGTACGAATAAACAATTTATGGTATCCGGTTAGAACTCCAACTGAAATACTTGGGCTTACATTAATTGAATCGCCAGGCGTAATAGCAAGAGCTGTTCCATTTCCCTGCCCTGGATCTTTATCAAAAAAATACTCTGCACCGGTAATCTTAACAACCGAAGAAACCGGAGAGGTACCCACAACAGCAAAGCGGCCTGCCTGATATAGACTCCAGTGACCAATGGAATCCTTTACACGAATACCAATAACGTGAAATGCCGCTGAAAGAGCTGCTATAGAAATGCTTTGGTTTACTGTAACTGAATCCAGTGGAGTAAACGATATAGGTGTTCCATTACCCACTCCAGGATCTAAATCAAAGAAGTACTCCCCCGAAACAACTCCGTGAGCCATTTTACCCTGTGCGTTGAAAGCAATATTTAAAGTACCGCCCTTTACAGCGTTAGATGGAATAGTAATAGATGTTACTTCAGGTATTTGTGCAATACCGCTTACATTTGGCATCGGGTAACTTCCACCATATATACCTATATCACCTTGATCACTTGCTGTATTATGAGCTGGTGATGCATTGGTAAATTTCCATGTATAGTTCAACACGGCACTCAAACTTACAGTACTATTAGGTATTGTGGCATCCACCCATCCCGGAGGAGTAGCAAAAATATTTCCAGTATCAAAATTAGCGGCGTAACTGTTCAGGTTAATAGTTGAACCTGCAGAAGTTATATTATTCTTAAAGGTACAACCCGTACTATTCTCAGGATTCGAATAATAAAATACATTATTACGTATTTTTGCATTGGAAATTGAGGTATACAATGCATTGCCATTATATGTTGCAAAATCATTGTGCTCAACATAAACAGTAGGCTGATTTGTATTCTCTATATCTTCAAGAAAATTGTTTTGTATGTATACGTTAGAATTGTTTTGTATGTATACGTTGTTAATGTTATTGTTCCGTATTGTCCAATACGGGCCATAAACATAAAGCCCACTGGTAACATAACATCTTTCTACATCAACACTATCAACAGTAACTGACGCACCACTTTGCTGAATACTATTGTTAATATACAGTCCTTGTATTTTAACAGAGTTTACGGTACCACTGAGGTATACATAATCAACAACAGTATTATAATTGTACTGCAGCCCTGAAACATTGTACCCGGCTCCAATTAATGATATTCTGGGGGTAGTAATTGTAACAGTACCGTAATCGGTAGGTGAACCCGATACGTATATTGTATCCCCCGCATGTGCAGCCGTTACAGCCGTTTGAAGGTTGGAATACTGACCGGCATTAACGGCATTGTTACTCACTGTAATAATGTGAGCATACAAAGGTCCCGTTAACCCTAGTGCGGCTAGTATCCCTATTATTATTTTCTTCATTTTGTGAATTTTAAGCATTAATTAATTCAGATCTTTAAAATCCTGCCCTTGTAAGAGCCTTACCTGGTCCACATTGATCTTGTACTGAAAAGTGTGGGCCGGTATCTATTAATGCTGAACCTTACTAATGAAATTCACATTCAAATTACCACCTGCAGGCGCTACACCACTAACATTTAACTGCACCATTTGAGGAATACGCGTTGCACCGGTTAAATTTGGCATTGGGTAAGCACCACCATAAACTCCAGGGTCAGTTCCGTCTGAACCACTATTGTGGATTGCAGAAGCTGGTTTTATAGTCCATTTATAATTCCAGATACTATTTTGGCCAACGTTACCTGCAGGTATTGTAGCATCAGTAAAGTAACTGGCACCACTGAAATTATTATTTGAACCTGAATTACCTGCCGGAGGAAGGTTTATAGTGGTTGAATAGGTGGTAACGTTATTACTGAATACACAAGATGTAACATTATTTTGAGGAGTACCCCACCAGAATATATTATTAGAAATAATTGCATTAGAAACTGAACTAAACATATTACCGTTGGTGACTACAAAATTATTATGATCTATTAATACAGATGTTTGGTTTGAATAATATATGTATTCAATAAAATTATTTTGGATGTAAGTGTTATTCCAATATTGTACCTGAATTGAATAAATATCATTATTAACGATATGCCAGTTCGGTCCATTAACGTACATTGTGCTATTCAGGTAGCATCTTTCAACATCAACGCCGCTAATATTACTGGTTCCTGAATAATCGAAGTTGCTATTCACCCAAAAGCCCATAATTTTTGTTCCGCTTACAACCTGACCAAACGAAGCCGAATCGATATAAATATTATCAACTTCACTGTAGTAATTATATTGGGTTCCTGTTAATGCATAGCCGGCTCCAATCATAGTAACTCTGCATTTTATTGTAACATTTCCATAGTCAGTAGGAGAACCCATTACATAAATAGTATCACCCGCCATTGCTGAATCGGCTGCACTTTGAATAGCTGTAAAATGTCCTGCATTAACTGCATTATTACTAACAGTCCAAACTTTTGCACTTAACGTACCAATAGCTGCTAATAAAAAAGAAAGAACAAGTAATTTAGTTTTCATTTGATTGAAATTTAAGGATTAAGGTTTGTTTAAAAGGGTATCGATTAATATTTAAAAGCAAATTTATATTAATTAGCATAAAAACCAAGATATATTAGCATTAATGATAGATTAAGTAAATAAAAATACGACTAACCACTTTATTATCAGATGTTATAACAACCTAAATGGTTGCATATTCATAATATAAAGTTACGGAAGTGGTTAGGTATGCCAATTACCTTATAAGTTCCAGGTAGCCTTTCTGATTAAATGATTTCCCATTATTATCAGATGCTTTTATTATATAATAATATGTACCTACTGATGCCAATTCTCCTGACATGGTTCTACCCGTCCAATCGTTACCCGGGCCAATTCCTTCAAAAATCAAAAGGCCCCAGCGATCATAAATATCAATTCTATAATTCGCCATTCCACGTGCATTTACATGAAAAGCATCATTAATGCCATCTCCATTGGGTGTAAATATGTTAGGAACATCCATACTTTCCGTAACATATACGGTTTCCGGAATTGAATCGGTACAGCCGAATTTACTTGTAACCTTAAGGTAAACAATATAACTACCACCCACAGTATATATATGGTAAGGTATTGAATCAATTGAGCTATTTCCATCTCCAAATGTCCAATACCATGTATTTGCTCCGGTGCTCAGGTTTACAAACTCAATTGAATCACCAGGCGAAACAGTGTCAGGCGTAGGTTTAAAGTTCGCAATCGGATAGGTACCCGGTACAACAACCGTTTTCGTTACCTTGCAATTGTTTGCATCAGTAACAGTTAATGTAAAACTACCTGCTGAAGGAAAGCTTGCAATAGCGTTGGTACCACCAGAAGGGCTCCAGCTATATGTATATGGACCCGTTCCGCCAGATGTAGTATCGAAACACGTTACTGCAACACCACATTTAATACTATCAGCAATAACTGTAGAAAGTACAGGTGGCTGTATAATAGTATCATTTACGGTTACCGCGCATAGGTTTGCTAAGTAAGTGACAGTAATGGTATATATACCCGGGGCAAGATTATCTGCTGTTGCGTTACTTCCACCGCTAGGCCCCCATGCATAACTGTATAATGACGTATCGCCACCTACTACACTCACAGTTGCACCCCCATCAGAACCGCCAAAACAAGAAACATTTTTGCTTACTTTAATGGTTGCAGTCTGGCCAACTGTATCAACCGTAGTAGTTGTCGTGTCGGTACAGCCATGGGAATCAGTAACAACAACAGTATAGGTTCCTTTAAATAAATCATAAATTGAAGAACCATTACCAAAAGCCCCCCAACTATATGTATAGCCCGGCGTACCACCAATTGCAGTAGCACTTGCTATGCCATTATTCTTACACGTTGCTGATGAATTGCTGGCATTGGCCACCAGTTTTGGTGGTTCACCCACAGAATCGGAAACCTGTGCAGTACACCCATTATTATCTGTAATCGTTACTGTATACGTTATTGACTTAACACCTACGGCCGTGTCACCAGTTTGTCCATCACTCCACAAGTATTTATAGGGCCCTGTTCCACCTGCAGGGGTTACCCATATTTCTCCATCACTACCATTAAAACAACTTACTTTAATAACGTTTTTTGGCGGTATAGCTCCCGTTAATTTAGTAGGTTGATGAATATTTATTGTGTCAATAAGTTTACAGCCATTCTTATCAGTTACCGTTACGGTATATTGACCAATAGCAAGATTATTTACTGAAGAAGTTGACGAACCTTTTGACCAAAGATAAGTATATGGAGCTGTACCACCACTAAGGACTACTGTTGCCCCACCATTGCTACCACCAAAACAACTTACATCATTACGGGCGCTGAAGCTTATGGTTGCACCCGTATCTTCAAGTATAGTAGAAGCTTTAGCAGTACAGCCATTTGAATCCGTTACAGTTACATTATATATTCCTGATCCGATATTTGTATAGGTACTATTGGTTCCACCTCCCGGATTCCAGAGATATGTAAATGGTGGCGTGCCACCTGTCACAGTGGCAATAGCTTTTCCATTAGTACTGTCACAACTTGCTACTGAGTCTTTTGCACTTACAGTTGGCGAAGCAGTTATCTTTATAATACATGCTTGTTTTGTTACACATCCATTGGAATCGGTAACGGATATCACATACGATCCGGCACCTAACCCGGTTGCACTTGTAGTTGTTCCTCCGGACGGTGTCCACGAGTATGTATATGGACCTGTACCACCGACCGTTGCAGTTGCAGTACCGTTCTTAGTATTACACGAAGTTGGCGTAGTAGCTATTGTAATAGTTGGCTTTGGTAATACTGTTACAGTTACTTTATTAGTATCAGAACATCCATTAGTTATTCCGACAACCGTATATGTTGTGGTAACGGCAACTGTTGCAATAACATTACTACAACTTGAACAGTTTAATGTGCCCGCCGGTGACCAGACATAACCAACTGCACCTGATACAGTAATGGGAGTACCTGTATTAGCACAAACAGGTGATGCAGGACCTGTTACCGTTATGGTTGGTGTAGGGTTAACTTTTACAACCACCTTAATACTGTCATTACACGTTCCGTTTACTCCATAAACAGTATACGTAGTAGTACTTGCAGGATCAGCAGTTACTGAGGATCCGGTTGTGGCACTCAGGCCAGCTGCCGGCTTCCATGTGTACGATGAGGCTCCACTAACTACTAAGGACGCCCCGTTACTCCCTATGCAAATTGTTGGAGATGGTGTGTTTATTGAAATAAAATGGGAAGAAACGGTAACCGTATCAATATATATTATAGAACAACTTGCTATTATTGATACCGTATAGGTACCGGCGCAAAGATTAGTAGCTGTAGCTGTTGTTTGTCCATTACTCCATGAATATGTTAAACCAGAAGTGTCAACACTTCCGCATGCATTAAGAATTGCTTTAGCTGTACCATTGCATCCACACATTGCAGGGGTAACAATTTTAGTGGCAGTTAACGCTGATGCAATATTAAACGCGGAAACAAAGCCATTACCGCAAGCATATAGTGTTTGTTCATTTGGGCCCAGAACAACATCATAAACTGTGTTCGACAACGAGATAGTATCTTTTGGTACCAAAGAAGATGAATAAATGTAAACGGAGGATTTATTGCCGAGGTAAACATTATCGCATATATCTGCATCTAAACCACCCCATGAGAATGCCGTGCTTGAAACACTGATAGAGTTATTTATAGCACCAGTATTTTTATTCACCTGTTCAAGCGTACTTCCGTCGCACATATATAACCAGTTTGTACTTGCTGCCATTCCATTCATGCCATTGGTAGTGCCAACACCCGGGCCGACATAATTAACACTTGCGAGTTCTACAAATTTAAACCCGTCAGGTTTTATATACGCCGTTGGAGCAAGAGAAGGTAATGGCATTTTTAGTACTACATTATGAAAATTGGCAGTATCAACGACAGCCGATTTCGAAGTTGCCATGTAACAACTTGTACCTAAAGGGTCAATTGCCGTAAAGACCATGCTATGGCCCGGAGCTGCAGCACCCAATACGTTAACAACATTTAATGAAGACATATTGGTATCTATCGTACACGCCTGATAGTCAGAATTGGTTCCACCTGCACCAATAACAATCATATGGTTACATGGATCGTATACAGCCCTCCACATTTCGTTCATATTAGTATCTCCGGCAAATGTTGCTGTTAAAGCACCGGCGGTATTAACTTTTAAAACACGGGCGCCCGTTTTATTTGCACCCTCAATAATATAGCTTGTGCCGGTAGTTCTGTCAACAGCAAAATCACCATAAATTACCCCATCTATCATAGACGCATTAAATACCCATTGTTTCTTACCTGCACTATTCATTTTCACCAATTGAAACGGGTTGTAGCTTCCATATACATATACATTACCCTTATCGTCAAAATCGAGATCGTAGGCTTTATTATAAGCCCCTTTAAAAAGTGGGTTAGTTGTCCAAGGATCAATAATTATTGTTTCTGATCTATCATAGCTTTCATTAATTCTGAAAGATTCTTCAGCACCATTCAACGTATATGATGAGCTGATATTTTTTCCATTCTCATAATAACTTATTGGTGCATGATCGGTAAACTCACCAATACTTGTATTGATTAGTACATTTCCCGAAGCATCTATATGGGCTTCTTTTGAGTCATTATACTTTAGTTTAGCCAAAGAAATATCAGCTCCCGGGTGCAGGATAAGGGCGTATTTAATACCTTCTTTCCCGTTTGGAAATGTATATACAATATCTATATCAGGGTAGATATTCCGGTAGGTTATTTTCTTAAAAACTGAAGCTGTAATTATATCATTTTTGCCATTAGGGTATGTATAATAGTAGTCTTGTGGCTGTTCTGCTACAACTGAAACTCCCGTATTAGCTTCATCCCATGTGGTTGAAGCATATTCTGAACTTATTGTTCCCAGTTCATCCTTCTTTTTGTCATATTTATATACAACCCCATGGTTTGTAAAATAGGCCTTAGCCTCACCTAATTGAGCTTCATATAAAACTTTATCCCCTGTATTTAAGTCGCCATTGAATTGACCATTATTTTCAACAAAAACGTTATGATCCAATGGGTTAACCTTCCACTTTGAGGTGTGTTTTTGAGCTTGTTGGGTTATGCTTTTTCTGCCGGGGAGTTGACCGAAAGAACTAGTGGCAAGAGATAAATTAAGTACAAAAACAAATAATACCGGGGAAACTTTAGAGAAGAAGTATTGCTTGTGCATTTATATTAATTTGATACAAAAATTGCAATTTGAAACGTAAGCCAATTACTTACATTTCCCCTGTTTGCCTTTGATGTATAGACACAAAGATAGTAATAAAGAACGCATAAAACAATAATACTTAAGCGAGAAATAAACATATAATTGCTTATAACCTGCAAAAGAAAACCCTATAACTAATTAGTTATAGGGTTAATCTTTTATGTTTTGTGATCCCGATGGGATTCGAACCCATGACCCTAACATTAAAAGTGTTATGCTCTACCAGCTGAGCTACGGAATCAGAACATTTACCTTAAAAAGGTGCGCAAAGATAACAGCATTTTGTAAATAGCCACGCTTTATTTAAAAAGTTTTTTGAAGTAAAGCTTTTATTTACAACTACCAAGCAAAAAGGCCTAGAATATCTTACGATATGTAATAAATTTTTTGTACGGTACTACCTGTAGCAGGGCCACAAGTATGTGAATCATCTTTTCATTAAAACTTCCTATCCAGCTAATCAATAAGCTGTCATACTTCTTACCAGGTTGTATTACTTTACCCAATTCATTAAATATTGCGGCTTCAATGCCCTTGCCTTGAAATTCAGGAACAATGCCAAATACAATACCTGTAAACATATTAAATCCCTTTGTTTTCTGAAACCAAAGGAATTTCAGCTTCCCCCATAGATTTAAATTCCCATGAACATATTTAAACACCTGATTCAACTCTGGTATTGCTATAAAAACACCAATAGGAACATCTTTATGATAAGCGAACCAGCAAATCTCCTCATCCAATACAGGTTTTAACTTACGCATAATGGTTTGTGCACGTTCACTGCTCATTTCTTCAAAATCAGTTCTTTCTGCTTTCCACGCTTTATTATAAATTATCCTGAAGTCTTCGGCATACTTAGCAGCATTGCCTGTTTTCATATGCTCCATCCGGTAATTGGTATCCCTCATTACCCTGTCTGCAAGGCCCACTAATCTTGGATGAGGAGGATCCTGAACTTTTCGGAAATAAACTATTTGCTCATAGTTATTTACAAAACCATATTCTTCAAAATATTGTTTGTAATAAGCCGGTTGGTGGTTCATGGTATATATAGCAGGCTTGTCTCTGCCTTCTGATAATAAACCCCAAAACTTATCCTTTTCGCCAAAATTTATGGGGCCATCCATGGCTTTCATTCCCCTTTTCACAAGCCATTCCTTGCAAGCATCGAATAGCTTAATCGCAGCTTCTTTATTCTCTATACATTCAAAAAAGCCCATGCCGCCTGTAGGTTGTTCGAACGTATGTGCTGTTCTTTCATTTATAAAGGCTGCTACTCTGCCTATGGGCCTATTATTATCGTATAACACCCACCTAATACAATCCCCATGGGTAAAATAAGGATTCTCTTCCCTATTGAAAACTTCTTCTATTTCCTGGGTAATATGCGGAATCCAATTAGGGTCGTTCTTATAAATTAAAAATGGTAGTTGTGTAAAATCCTTGACTGTCTTGCTATCCTTTACTTCTTTCAACTCCATATAACACTAATCTTTAAGAATAACTGATTCTTTACCTTTTGCCTCAAGATCAACCGTAATATGCTCTTGCAAAGTAGTTGCAATTGAAATACCTGAATAATCAGCTTTTATAGGGAACAATGAATGGTTCCGATCGACCATTACGGCAATTCGAATGCATTTTACAGGAAACTGAAGAAATATTTTCATGCTATATGACAACACTTTACCTGTATTAAGCACATCATCAACCAATATTATTGTCTTCTTCGAGAAATCTTCCTTTTTATCAATTGAAACAGCGGTCTGCGCTGATGGCACCTTTTTATCGATACTTATTTTAACCAGAGTAGCTTTAAGAGGTGATATTTTTTTTAAAACAATGGCAATTTTCTTGGCCAATGCGTAGCCACCCGGCACAACTCCTGCCAGCACTACTTCTTTCTCATTTGCATGCTCTTCATAAATCTCATAAGCAATACGAACAATTTTTTTCTCTATCTGTTTTGCATTCAATATTAATGCTTGCATGGCTCTAAAATTTCCTCAAATGTAAAAAAGACAAATGAAATAGTAATTGCCCCTCTGACAATAAGGGTGCATCAAAAATATTAACTTTGTATAAAAGCCTTACAATTGGGTGCATCCGTTAAAGCCATAAGTTATTATTTACCTGAAAAAATTCTCGGGAATGAAGAACTTTCTAAAGTATTTCCTGAATATTCGCCTGAAGAGATATTCAGAAGGAGTGGAGTAAAGGAAAGATATATTTCCATGGATAAAGAATTACCCTCTGATTTGGCTGTAAAAGCGGCAGAGAAATTTTTCTCTGAGCATAATATTGACCGTAAAGAGATTGATTTTATAATTTTTTGCACCATTTTGCTGGATAGACAAGCGCCTACAACTGCATGCTTATTGCAGAACAGGCTTGGCCTTTCGACTAAAACCGGAGCGATTGACGTACCAATGGGTTGCTCTGGTTATGTTTATTCTTTAGGACTTGCTAAATCGTCGATTTATGGTGGACTTGCAAAGAAAGTGTTGATACTGGCGGGAGATTGTATAACTAAAACCATCCATCCAAAGGATCATGCGCTCAGGCTACTATTTGGAGATGCTATGACGGCCACACTGGTTGAGTATACTCAAAACGAAAATATAGGCTCATTTGTTTTTGGAAGTGATGGAGCTGGTGCTGAAAGCCTTATAATAAAGGAATGTAATGCCAGAGAAAATGCCAACGCGGAATGGAATGAAAAGAATAAAGATGCAGGTGGAATGCCTTATGGCAGGTTATATATGGATGGAATGGAGGTGCTATCCTTTACACTTAAATCCGTTCCGCAAATAGTAAATGACCTTCTTGAGAAAGAGCATTTAAAGATGAATGATATTGACATGTTCATTTTTCACCAGCCTGGACAATTTGTGCTCGAGAAACTGCGCCGGAAAATGAATATACCGGAAGAAAAGTTCTTTGTTAATATTGAGAAAGGTGGTAATACTGTGTCGGCTACTATACCCATGGCAATATATGATGCGTTAAGAACGGGCAAGATCAAAAAAGGCAATCGAATTCTTATTGCCGGATTCGGAATTGGACTTTCATGGGGCGCCTCAATTATTACACTATAACATGTTACTTGTTGATATTTATACTAAATACGCTATTTTTGCTATAACACCTAACCGATAATTTGTATGGATGTAAGCGAATTCATTAAAAAGCTTGAAACCGAGTTTGAAGATATTCCCAAGGGTTATCTTACACCGTCCATAAAAATGAGTGATATTGAGGGATGGAGTTCAATGCATTCGCTTATAGTTGTAGCGCTTGCAGATACTGAATATGGTGTTACATTAAAAGGCGATGAGTTAAAAAAAGCTCAGTCAATTCAGGAACTTTTTGATGTCATTAAGTCAAAAAGTGCTAAGCAATAAACCAGTA
>JABCZY010000036.1:1447-21205 GCA_013289395.1 Bacteroidota bacterium | reverse complement strand
TCTTTGCACGTGTAGAATCCAAATCCATACGGGCAATGCGCGCCTGCGGAAAAAAAATGGCCAACTCTTCTTCTACTTTCTCCGTTCCAAAACCTTTTACATGCATACCCGGGCTACCACATGCAGGGCATATTTTAGGCAGGCTTGTTGAATAACCACAGTAATGGCAACGCAACAGATCAGCTTTTTTATGGTAGGTCAAACTAACATCGCAATTAATACATTGCGGTACATGTGCACACACATTGCATTCAATAAAAGGTGCAAAGCCCCTTCTGTTCTGAAATAATATTACCTGTTCTTTTTTATTAAGCGCTTCTTCAATATTGGTCAGCAGAAAAGGTGAGAACAATGACTTCATTAATTTCTTTCGCTTCTCCTCACTCACATCACGCACATCTATTTCCGGCATTTCAATTCCTCCATAGCGTGTGGCTAATTCTACCAATCCGTATTTGCCTTGTAAGGCATTATAATAACTTTCTATAGACGGCGTAGCCGAGCCCAATATTACTTTTGCCTTATGCACATGTGCTAGATAAATAGCAGAATCGCGCGCGTGGTAGCGAGGAGCCGGGTCTTGTTGTTTGTATGAACTATCGTGTTCTTCGTCAATTATTAAAAGCCCCAGGTTAGAAAAAGGCAAGTACAATGAAGAACGTGTTCCAACAATTATAGAATACGTTTTGTCCTTAGGGTTAGCCAATGTATTCCACACCTCTACCCTTTCGTTGTCGCTATACTTGGAATGGTACACCCCAACATTATCGCCCCAGCGTTTTTTTAAGCGTTGCACCAATTGAGCTGTCAGCGCAATTTCGGGCAACAGGTACAATACCTGTTTGCCTTTAGCAATAACCTGCTCCATCAGCTTCATATATATCTCCGTCTTCCCGCTCGATGTTACACCATGCAACAGAATCACTTCTTTTTCTTTCAGTTGTTCTTGTATGGTATCATAGGCCACCTGCTGAAAATCGGCCAGGTCATTAGCCGACTCCAATGCTTTATCTGAACTTGGTAAGCGTGAAACTTCTTTCACATACACTTCCATTATTCCCTTCTTCACTAATTGGTCTAATGTTTGCGCCGTGCATCCGGTATGAGCCAGTAACTTACTTTTCTTCACATCAATAGCATTACCTGTATGCCAGTTCGATAATGACATATAGCCCATAAGCAATTGCAATTGCTTAAATGCCTTCTTCTCCAGGTCGTTCATGGCCTGCTGCAGATCAGCTTCCGATACCGTGGCCGGTATTTTAACAAACGATTCTGTACGGGGCTTGTAACTATCTTTTATTTCTTCCTTTACCTGTGCAAATCCTTTTGCGAGTAATGCCTGAATAATGGGATGAACGGTTTTTATGCCTAATGCTTCTGCAGCTTCATCAATGGTCATTTCCTTTTTTACATCCAATGCTATTACCAGTTTCCATTCTTTATCTGTAAAAAAATCCTGTTCCACTTCATCAAGGGCAAATTCCTCATTACGGATAATTTTTGTTTCACTGCTAAAGCGCAAACCGCCCGGTAAGGCAGCATTCATAACCTCTCCGGGAGTACACACGTAGTACGCAGCAATCCAGTCCCAGAAATTCAGTTGCATTTCGTTTACAATGGGTACAGCATCCAGTACGTCCTGTATATACTTGGCCTGGTAATCTTTAGGCGGAGTTTGATGCAGGTGCTTTATCAAAGCCATATACAGCTTGTTCTTGCCAAACTGTACCACCACACGCTGCCCGGGTTTTACAAGGTCATTCCAATCGTAGGGAATCCTGTAGGTATACAGGTTAGGTACCGCCAGGGGTAATATAACATCCGCAAACCATGTAGCACGTTCCTCCATTTTCTTTTTCTCTCATGCAATTTTAGCGAATTTTAGCTTATAGAACGCAGATGACGCTGATTCAGAAGATTAATACAGATGATAGCTTATACCTGTACGTCATTGCGAGGCACGAAGCAATCTTCCCACCTTGTCGTAATTCGTAATTTTTAATTCTTAATTGCATTTGGGCGTTCCCCTGCGGGTCGGGCTTTACGTTACAACTCCGCGCTGCGCTTGCGGGGTTTTCGCTGCAATCCCTAACGCAAATACACTAACGACTTATGACTATCAATTGAAAACTGCAGAAAAGGTGGGCGCGGGTTAGCTGCAAATAATGCGAGTTTAGGAAACTCAGGCAAGCAGGGAGCAAAAGCCGCCCCTTGAATTAAAGCCCCATCCGTGTTCCATTTCCACATTCCATTATAGCTTTTATCTTAAATTTGTTGTTATGAAAATACTTATTGAAAACATAAAGACAATAGTTGGAGCAAATCCAAGGCCGCAGGAAAAACTATCGGGCAAAGAAATGAGCACCTTACCATGTATTCATAATGCCTGGCTAAGTACTGAAAATGGACTGATCTCAGGTATGGGTGAAATGAAAGACGGCCTTCCCGCTAAAGCGGGTTTCGATAAAGTTATAGATGCTTCAGGCAAATTTGTTTTTCCATCCTGGTGCGATTCGCATACGCATATTGTATATGCAGGTAGCCGCGAGGGTGAGTTTGTTGACCGCATTAAGGGATTGAGCTATGAAGAAATTGCCCGCAATGGTGGTGGTATATTGAACTCGGCTGAGCGATTGAATAAAACATCGGAGGATGAACTTTTTGATAGCGCTATGCACCGCCTGAACGAAATTACAAGTTATGGTACGGGTGCAGTAGAAATAAAAAGCGGTTACGGCTTATCGGTTGAAGGGGAGTTAAAAATGTTGCGGGTTATTAAAAAGCTAAAAGCACACTCTCCTTTAACTATTAAGGCTAATTTTTTAGGCGCACATGCTATGCCTACCAAATACAAGCAAAACAGGCAGGAATATATTGACCTTATTATTAATGAAATGCTACCAGTTATTGCCAAAGAAAAACTGGCTGATTATTGCGACGTATTCTGCGACCGTGGTTTTTATACCGTTGAAGAAACAGATGCTATTTTGCAGGCAGGCTTGAAATATGGCTTACAGCCAAAAATACACGCCAACGAATTAGATTATTCTGGGGGCATACAAGTTGGAGTAAAAAACAATGCCCTATCGGTGGACCACCTTGAATTTACCGGAGATGCTGAAATAGATTGCCTGCTGAAATCAAAAACCATGCCTACCCTATTGCCTAGCACAGCCTTCTTTTTAGGTTTGCACTACCCGCCTGCACGCAAAATGATCGACGCTAGTTTACCAATTGCACTGGCTACTGACTATAACCCCGGCTCATCTCCATCTGGCAAAATGGCCTTTATACTTTCCCTTGCTTGCGTGAAAATGAAAATGCTACCCGAAGAAGCTATAAATGCAGCAACCGTTAACTCTGCTTATGCAATGGGCTTAAGTAAAACACATGGGACAATTACTGTTGGGAAGAAAGCGAACCTGTTTATTACTCAACCTATACCAAGCTATAGCTTTATACCTTACTCTTTTGGCAGTGATTTGATTGAGACTACAATAATAAACGGTAAACTCGTTTAATAAAAAAAAGACACAGTAGCAATTAAGCATACTGTGTCTCACATAAACTCCCCAAAACTATGTTACAAATTCGGTTGCGGTGTTGTGCGCAGGTAAGGTTTAATAACCTTATGCCCCTTAGGGAATTTGGCTGCAATATCTTCTGTTTTAATAGCAGGCGCTACTACGACATCTTCGCCAAACTTCCAGTCTGCCGGTGTGGCAACACTATAATTAGCGGTTAGTTGCAATGAATCGATCACACGAAGTATCTCATCAAAATTTCTGCCTGTTGATGCAGGATAAGTGATGGTCAGCTTGATCTTCTTATCGGGCGATATAACATATACCGAACGAACAGTAAACTTATCTGATACTTCCGGGTGAATAGCATCATACAGCTTTGCAACCTTAAAATCAGGATCAGCAATGATAGGGAAGTTAACTGTTGTTTTCTGGGTTTCGTTGATGTCCTGTACCCATGCCTCATGCGATTGAATTGGGTCGACACTTAATGCTATAACCTTAACGTTGCGCTTGTCAAACTCAGGTTTTAGCTTTGCAACCCTACCTAATTCAGTAGTGCAGACAGGTGTAAAATCAGCAGGATGAGAGAATAATACTCCCCATTTGTCTCCCAGCCATTCGTGGAAGTTAATTGTACCTTGCGTAGTTTGCGCTGTAAAATCAGGCGCAATGTCTCCGAGTCTTAATGCCATTGTGTAATTTAAATTTAAAGGTTTATAATTATTGGTTCTTCAGTTTCTTCATTTAAAAAAGGGCGAATAGTATATGTATATACAACACATCCTACGCAATATCCGGCAAAGCTTTCAAGTGCTGCACATACTAATAATACACCGGTTACTACGTATGCAAGTATCTCATAGTTCAGGAAAAACAATATGGCAATAGCAACTGTAAATACAAAGCCAACTGCAGCAGCAAACTTTTTAGGCGCTGCGTCTGTTTGTTTCCATGGCAAACCAATATACGATGCAACAGTTTTTGCTATGGCTTTTAAAGGGCTATACTTTCCTGATGTAAACGCCCTCAGATAAAAATCAATTGCTAAACCTGCAATTATGTATGGAGATTTAAAATATACCCCAATGATGGTAATTACAATTGTAAAGAAAGCCGCCACCCTGGCTACGCTTTCATTAATTCGGTTTATTGATACTGGGCATGTTACGGACGTGTTATTCATACTTATTTTTTGTTTGAGGGCACAAATATATATAATATCTACCAACTTAGTAGATATTAAGAATAAATTTTTTTATTCCTTTTGTTTCTTCCTCTTTTTCAGGGCTTTAAGATGCTCTTCTCTTTTTAAAATATCCTCCAATGTTATCCCGGCCAATATTTTAAGACTTGCATCACGGACTTCTATAAATGCACTTCGTATCCCACAAGTAACTTCGTCTACACAATCCTCACATGGCTCATAAAAGTTCAGGCTTACACAAGGTATCATGGCAATCGGCCCGTCAATAGACCTTAACAATTGAGTAAGAACTATATCTTTAGGCTTTTTAATTAAATGATATCCTCCACCAATTCCTATCTTACTACCAAGCAACCCTTGCTTACGCATGTCTAATAATATACTCTCTAAAAACTTTTTGGGAATGCTTTCCTGTGTTGCTATTTCAGAAATAGTCATCGACTTATCGCTTTTGGCAAGCGCAACAAGGGCCTTAATGGCATATTTTGTTTTCTTCGATAGCATCCTAATTATCTCCTAAAAAATTCCTGACTATGGTTTCAGTATCCAACAAGGCCTTCTGTAATTCAATGTTTTGCACCACTTTCTCAAATTTATCTACGTACATCAATTCTTCTTTCGCCTTATTTACACGTTGTTCCAGTATCTCGGGTGTTTCTGTATTCCTATCTCTCAATCGTTGTTCTAATGCTTTAACCGATGGCGGCTCTATAAATATGGTTATTGATTCTTTGGGGAAGTATTTCTTCAGATTAAGTGCGCCCTTTACATCTATATCGAAAATAACATGTCTGCCTGCTTTCCACAATCTCTCTACTTCGGTTTTAAGTGTACCATAATAGCTACCAGGGTAAACTTCTTCCCATTCTAAAAATTCTCCTTTATCTATCTTTTCACGAAACTGTTCCTTAGAAAGAAAATAATAATCCTCGCCGTCTATTTCATTTTTACGGGCGGGCCTGCTACATGCCGAAATGGAAAAGGCCAGTCGTGGAAAAACAACCAGTAAATGCCTTACTATAGTTGTTTTTCCTGTACCGGACGGGCCGGCAACAATAACCAGTTTTCCGGAAAATTGACTCATAGAATATTCAGAAGCTGTTCCTTTATTTTTTCGAGTTGATCCTTCATTTCTACTACAAACCTTTGTATATCTGCATCATTTGCCTTCGATCCGATCGTATTTATTTCTCTTCCTATTTCCTGAACTATAAAACCAAGTTTTCTTCCGCCATTAGGTTCATCCATTGTTTTTCTGAAATAGTTGCAATGCGCACGCAATCTCGTTTTCTCTTCGTTAATATCGAGTTTCTCTATGTAATAAATTATCTCCTGTTCAAAACGATTCATATCAGTTACGCGTCCACCCAAACCATCTAATAGTTTAGCGGTCAGTCTTTCTTTCAACTTACCAATACGTATAGGATCCAATTTATCGATCTTCTTTTCATTGCCCTCAATAACGGCTAGGTTTGCTTCAATATCCTTCCTTAGCACTCTCCCTTCTTGTTGACGGAATTTCGATACTGATTGCGCCGCTTTACGAATCAGTTGGAAAACCTGTTCCAACTCTTTTTTATCAGCCCTTTCTTCAGTCTTAAAAATATCAGGTGCACGCAATATCAATGGAAGGTACTGGACATCCTTTTCATTGATTTCTTTTGCCAGGGCCTTAAGCTCAGCCAAGTATTGTTTCGCAAGTGTTTTATTCAATGATACCTTGCCTTTAACCTCAGAACCTGACATAGCTACATACAGGTCAACTTTTCCTCTATCAAGCAATTCAGGCAAAAGCGTCCTGATCTCTGGTTCCAGTACATAATATTGATGCGGTAAGCGCATATTAAGGTCTAGTTGCTTACTATTAAGCGATCGTATCTCTACATCCACTGTCTTCCCCCCTATTTGCCCTGACACTTTGCCAAAGCCTGTCATTGATTGTAACATCGGCTATTTTTTTTCAAATATAGTAATAGACAGCTGATTTAGCTACTCTTAACCTATTTAGAAATTTGTGCGTTCAATTTCTGCTTCTCTTTCTTGCGGCTTAAGCCAACTAAATATATACCCACTATGATAAATATAGCCGACATTATTTTCATTGCGTTTAATTCATCTTGTTTGTAATATATGGCTATACCCGCCGCAATTACCGGCTGCAGATAAATATATGTACTGGCTATAGAGGGGCTTAGTTCAGCAAGGGCATATGTGTTCAGATAATAAGCTAAATATGTGCTTGCTATAACTACATATGCAATACACATCCAAGAATTAAAACTTACTGAATGATAATCAAATGCCTGTAACTGTGACCATCCAAAAGGTATTACATAAAAAGAGCCAAAAGCGAATACCCACTTTACAACCGTAACGGTTTTATATTTTAACATGAGCGGTTTCACCATTACCATATATACGGCCCACGAAATACAATTTACAAGAATAAGCATGTCTCCTACAAATGAAGGCGAACCGGTAGAAATAGTTCGCCTGCCAAGCAGTAATATCAATGCACCCGTTATACCAACAATTATACCCGCAACTCGTATAAAAGGTGTCTTTTCTTTAAAAAATATTACTTCGAGAAGCATTACTATAATAGGATTAAATATCATAATTATTGCACCGTTTATCGGCGTACTCATAGACAGGCCCTTTATAAAAAGTAATTGATTGAGTGCTACCCCAAAAACACCAAGTAATAATAGTTTAATAAAGTCCTTTCTTTCAATCTTTTCCTTAGGCAAAAACAGACTTGATAACCAAAACAAAAGCATTGAGCATACAGCCCGGATAACTACAAGGGCAAAAGGTTGAATATGATTGGGGACTATTGCTTTTACAATAGTAAAGTTAGCACCATAAATTGCATTTACTCCTAGCAGGGCAAGATGGGCTTTAATTACTCTGCTCATAGAAATGCATACAGTTCTTAGTTAATTGACCTTTCATTAAATATTATGAATCCAACATGAAACATTACTGTAAGGTTTGTCGGATAGTTATCAAAATAATTTAAACTCACACTTACAGGCCCTATTGGCGAATGGTAAACAACTGCTATCATGCCAACATATTCTTTAGTGGCAAGAGGTTTGCCATACACAGCCTCATTGCTTAATGGATCCGATTTTATTGCCTGATAAGGAACAAATACATATCCCTCAAAACGTAAGTCAATTTTAGGCTTAAAGGCTACTATGACTTTAGGACCTCCGGCTGCATAACTATATGCTCTGTAGTTTGGCAGAAAAAGTGTTTGCATTTCCGGGGTAGGTTGAAAAGCCGGCGCCATTAGTGCTGTAGAGTAATAATTCTGGAAATACGTTTGGAGTGCATGTCCGTTAATAAATGTGTTGGAATACACTCCTTCAAGATACAATCCTAACCGAACCGGGCCCCTGCCAATAAAATACTGATCGTAAGAAAGTCGAAGCTGCAGCCAATTATGTTGCTTGGTAACAATTTCCCTATTAATATCCTGGGTTCCCGGTGTAAAGTACTCTGTTCCGGATATCCATTGTGCACGTGCCAGTAGCCGTATACCTGATGTAGCATATTCCTTATCATTCAAGGTATTCATATCGAATTTAATATACGGTGTTACAGCACTGAACCTTGTATTATCTGCAGTATCAGTAGGGTTAAAATTTAATTTCTGGAAATACGTATTATTAATATTGGTATATGCTCCTCCTAAAATTAATTTGGCTCTTGCTCCTATAGGAAGGCCCATGTCTACCTTTCCATACCCCTCATATTGTATCAAGTATGCAGGTTTTCTGTCTGCAAAAAAATCTGTGCTGCTTGAATAATAATCCCAACTGTTATAAATAATAGAAGGCTCAATATAAAACGGAAGGGGCTTAGGAAAGTAAACACCTGCTGAACCCAATACCGATGTATATAATCTGCCGAAGTAAGTATTACCGGTAATTTGCAATTCCTCTCTACCAAATGTATTATACTGAAGTCCTACGTAACCTTCACTGATCGGAAGATTAGAAACAACACCACCAAAACCTATTTGGAAATGCTTTTCTTTTTTAATAGACATATCAAGGGTATAATACCCGGTGCTATCATTATACTTTGCCATTGGGTATATGCTGTGAACATTCTGGTCGGTTGCAACCTTAAAGTATGCAGGGCCAATGTCATTCAGCGATAGTTTAGTACGATTACCTAATACTATACTTCGCATGTATTTTTCCTGGTTAGCATTAATACCATGAAAACAGAGTTTATCAAACACCAAAGGGTGTTGTCTTTTTTCAAAATCGCTGCGCTTCTTCTTTAATCTGTCATCACTCTCTCTTCTATCAATTAATTTCAATAGCGCCGGTATTTGCCTTAATGTAGCAATGTAGCCACTATCGATCAAGGCTTTGGGGTTATCAGCCGTGAGTATGCCCGCTTCTACATCTGGTAAAATAATCAAGCCTTTACCAGGTAAAGAGTAATTAGTTTTTGTCATAAGCATATTTTTTATCTCTGACAAAATATTATCATCAGTTGGTGGTTGAATATTGCTCGATACGTTACTTCCTATAATTACATCAGGATTAAAGTCCTGTTGCATTATATCTGCAGGAAAGTTATTATACATACCTCCATCAAACAACATCCTCCCATTAATAGTAATTGGCTTGAGATAAAACGGGTATGAAATAGACGCCCTTACAGCCTGTCCCAGGTTCCCACTATCAAATATCCACGATTTTTTTTCGGCAATGTCTGCTGCCACACAACGAAAAGGAACAAACAAACTATCAAACTTATCATGCGATGCTGAAGAAGCACTTGAGAAGTAGGACATAATAGCAAAATCAATAGGCAAAGGCGATACAAGGTGGGTTGGTATACTTGTAATTATAGAAGTATCTAATGAAAAGTGAAAATTTATCCACGAGGCTTCACTGATATTCTGCTTGAAGTAATATGTATACTTTCTATTCACGGCACCTGTTGCAAGCTCCAGAAATTCTTTGGAAGTCACCAGGTCTTCCATTTGTTGGGGTGTATAACCTGCCGAATATAATGCCCCTATAAATGCACCCATTGATGTTCCTGTGATATAATCAATAGGGATATGATTCTCTTCAAGTGCTTTTATAACACCAATGTGTGCAATTCCGCTAGCACCACCGCCACTAAGCACTATACCAACTTTCTGGCTGAAAGCTGAAGTCGCAAACAGAATAGCAAATAATAATAGCAGAGATGAGTGTATCGATTTTCTAACCATGGTTACCTTGCAGACACCAAATTTACTCATTATTCTATCTCATTAAGCACTTTATTAAAGTAGGCTGGAGCACCCAATAGCCTTGAGCCATACCATGAAAAATATTCGCCATCAACTAAGGCAATTTTTGCTGTCGGGCATATTTGCCTGAATTCATCAATATGCCTTTGTTTAAAGGGATATGGTTCCGATGAAAGCAGTATTAACTCAGGGGCCTTCTCTTTAATATCCTCCGCACTAACCGATGGGTATCGCCCATCATAAGTCTCAAATATGTTCTTAAGATTGCATTGTTGAAGCATATTATTCAAAAAAGTATCATGTCCGGCAACCATATATGGCTCTCTCCATATAAAATATGCCGCCGTTCTCGCTGGTTTCTTTAAAAACTTTAGGTTAGCAAAGGCTCTTTCTATTTCACTAATCAATTCGTTAGCCTTGTCCCTTCTGTCCACAACTTCACCAACTCCCCTCATCATTTCATATGCACCCTCCAAATCATGTATATCGCTCATCCACACCGAATATTTTTCCATTAATTGCTTTATCTGCAATTCCTCATTTTCTTCTTTATTTCCAATTATCAAATCAGGTTTCAACGCTGCTATTTTTTTAAAATCGAATTTCTTAGTCCCCCCTATTCTGGGTTTTGAATGAAACCATTCTTCCGGATGAACACAAAACTTTGTTATTGCAATCACTTCCTCATCTAAACCTAACCAATGCAAAAGTTCTGTTTGAGATGGAACAAGTGATATTATTCGTTTAGGTGGCAATTCTATACTAATGCTGCGGCCCATCTGATCCTGAAAATTTTTTATCATACCCTGATAGCTAAAACAGTTACATCATCTATCTGTTCTTGCTTGCCTTTCCATAACCTGTAACTTTCTCCCATCTTTTCACCAATTTCTCTGATCGGTAAATGATTATTATTTACTATCCATTCTTTTAGGCGTTTGGTTGTCATTTTCTTCCCATTTTCTCCGCCAAACTGATCTGCAAATCCATCTGTGAATAAGTAAATAGTGTCCCCTTCTTCCAACACAATTTCCTGCTCCGCGAATTGCTGACTGTTTTCTGTAAACCCTCCAATAGATACTTTATCGGCCTTTATTTCCACCAACTGACTATCAGGTTGGCCATCTTTCTTAATTATCCATAATGGTCTGTTTGCACCCGCATATTTCAGCTTTCTTGTTATTGTGTTTAAATGGCAAAGAATAATATCCATACCGTCTCTGATATTACCATTTCCATTATTGCCAAAGCTTGTCTTAATTTCCTTGTTCACATTTTCAAGTATTTTACCTGGAGAACTGCTCTTTATAGTGGCATCACTAAGTTTACCCATACAGATACTACTAACAAAGGCCCCCGGCACTCCATGACCTGTGCAGTCACCTACTGCAACTATAAACTCCGAGGGTGAAACAGTCTGCATCCAATAGAAGTCCCCACTTACAATATCCTTGGGGTTAAAGAATAAAAAATATTGGCTGAAACTTTTATCAAATTGTATTCTTGGACTGAGCAAAGAATCCTGTATTCGCTTTGCATAGGTAATACTTGCTGTTATTTCAGTATTCTTTTCTTCAATTGCTTGCTTTTGTAATTCAATCTTCTGGCTATTTTCAAGGTTCTCCGATTTAAAAAAATATATAATTATTGCCAGCAAGCAAAAAGCAAATACATAGTTCATAAATGCATACCTTGCCAATTGAGTTACGTCTCCATCATAATGTCCTGAAAAGTTCTTCTGTAAATAAATGCAGGTAGCAAATCCGGCTAATAGATAGGCACAATATGCAGTTATTGTTATTTTTTCATCAAACAAAAAAATTATAATAGCCGGAAAAGCGAATAAGTAAATTTCAGTATGGATAACGCTTCCGTAAAAATAATTAGTACTGACAAAAAACAACATTGAGACATTAAAAGACAAATGCCTTGCCAAGCCAAATAACCCCTTATGCGTAAGATATATCCCAATTAACAACTCAAGCATATCGGCCGCTGTTAAATACGATAGCCAGCGAAGACCAGTAAAAAGACCAATTATTGTAAAGAACAAACAGAATAAAGAACCGGCCAGGCTGCCACTGATAAAAAGGCGGCGTTTTTGCCTTTCTTTAAAAGAAAACCCATGAAATGAAGGAGGATCTATAATTGGTTGAAGTAGGTTCGTCATGAAATAAAGCTAAAGCTTAAAAATAGCGAATTCCAACACAAATTTCAATAATTATCCTGCAATTTAACACAAAGCTTCTACAATATCCTGACGGGTAATGATGTGAACTTCTCCCATTAAATCTTTAACGAGCACTGCATGATTCTGAGGAGTAATAAGTTGTGAAACTTCTTCTATTGATGATTCTGCATTTACATATGGGAAAGGCGCCTGAACGATTTCCGCCACTTTTTTCTCGCCTAATTTAGGATTATCAATAAGTTTTTTAAATACTTCAGTATCGTTCAATGAACCTACAAATGACTCACCACCTGCATTCTTCACCGGCACCTGAGAAATATTATACTTACGCATAACACTTACTGCTTCATGCACAGTATCCGATTCTTTTACTGTAACCAAAGGTTTATCCTTATGGCCTTCTATTAATTGCTGTGCGGTGATCTTATCATTTGTTAAAAAGCCCCTATCGCGCATCCACTCATCATTAAACATTTTACCAAGGTAACGTGAACCATGGTCGTGAAAAATAACGACCACTACATCACCCTTTTTAAACCTATCCTTCATCTGCAATAATCCCGCCATTGCAGACCCTGCAGAATTGCCGACAAAAATACCTTCCTCACGTGTAATACGGCGAGTCATTATGGCTGCGTCTTTATCCGTTACTTTTTCAAAATGATCAATTACATTAAAATCAACATTCTTTGGTAAAAAATCTTCACCTATACCTTCAGTTATGTAAGGGTAAATTTCATTCTTATCAAATATGCCTGTTTCTTTATATTTCTTGAAAACAGAGCCATATGTATCAACACCTAAAACCTGAATTTTAGGATTCTTTTCTTTCAGGTATTTACCAATACCGCTAATAGTACCACCAGTACCTACACCGCAAACCAAGTGCGTTATTTTCCCTTCCGTTTGCTTCCATATCTCAGGAGCAGTTTGTTCATAGTGTGCCGAAGCATTCGATGGGTTATCGTATTGGTTGGCCTTCCATGAATTTGGTGTTTCCGCTTCTAACCTCGATGAAACAGAATAATATGAACGAGGATCTTCCGGATCAACATTTGTAGGGCATACAACAACCTCTGCGCCAAATGCACGCAATGCATCAAATTTTTCTTTTGATTGCTTATCTGTTGATGTGAAAATAGTTTTGTACCCCTTTATTACGGCTGCAATAGCAAGACCCATACCCGTATTGCCTGAAGTACCTTCGATTATGGTATAGCCAGGTTTTAATTTACCTTGTTTTTCAGCATCTTCAATCATTTTAAGTGCCATGCGGTCCTTAATACTATTGCCGGGATTATATGTTTCAACCTTTGCTAGAACAAGAGCAGGAATATCTTTAGTAATGCGATTCAATTTAACCATTGGGGTATTTCCTATAACCTCCAGGATGTTATTATAGTATTCCATATATCTTAACGTATTTTAATAGGTTGCAAATATAAACAAGTACAGCTTTTAACTGTACCTTAATGTACGAACGGGTGTTATGCGTGAAATAATAAATGACGGCAGTATTAGCATTAGCATACACACAACAAATGTGCATGCATTCAGCATGATTATATTAATAAGATCAAAGTGAACCGGTACGTATGGAACATAATACGTTGCCTGATCTAATGGTATCACTTTGAAGTTCTCCTGTATCAAACACATGGAAACACCAATGAAATTCCCAATAAACATTCCCCAGAAAATAAGATAAGCCCCGTCAATCAGGAATATTTTTTGAATATTCACATTTCTTGAGCCCAATGCTTTCAATAAGCCTATCATATTTGTATTCTCAAGTATTAATACAATAAGAGCTGATATCATAGCAATGGCAGATACAACAGCCATTAACACTATAATTATCGCCGCATTTGTATTCTGAAGCTTCAGCCAGGAAAACATGGGTTCGTTAATTTCCTTAATGCTTTGTGCATTTAAATTCACACCTATGCAGTTCTTTATATTGTCCTCGAGGGTATCTATATTACTGAAATCTTTGCTCAGTACTTCAAATCCTCCAACCTGATCATGCCCCCAAAAATTCAAATTCTGTATTTGAGCTATATCTGTAAATACAATTTGCCTGTCAAATTCCTCAAGCCCTGTGTGGTATATACCCTTAACATGAAAAGCCTTAACCCTTTGCTCAACGTTAAAATGGGCGCTGTCAGCACCTTTGGTTCTGGTAACAAAATACACAAGCAGCTTACTTCCTGTGTCAGCCCCCAGCGCCAAAGCGGTAGAATTTGAGATAACAATATCAGAAGAAGTACCGGAATCTTTTATAGAAAGTACACCGCCCTTTATAATATTGCTCTTTATAAATGTCCAGTCATAATCGCTTCCCACACCTTTTACTAAAACCCCTTCATTCTCCGTTTTTGTTTTTATTATTCCATTCTTTGTAGCAAACACCTGCACATGTTTTACATCAGGCATTTTATTCAACTCAGTCAAAAAGGGTTGTTGCCTTAGTATAGGTGAGGGCTCGTACGAATTATTATTATCGAGGTTTGAGATCTGTATATCGGAATTGAATCCCTCTACTTTATCACGTATTGAAAGTTGAAACCCTTGAACGATCGACAATGTTAGGATCATCACTGTCAGGCCAATTGCAACACCTGCAATAGCTATTCGGGCTGTAGGCTGAGAAATTTTCTTCTGCCCCCTTCTACCCCTGATTATTCTGCGTGCAATAAAAAATTCAGTATTCAATATGCTTTATTTACCAGTTGTTGAACGCTTTATCAAATATATCTTGTACCAACTGTTTATTTATTTGAGTTATCAGATCATTTTGAACACTTGTAATATTCTGGCCGCTTGGAAAATCAGCAAACCGAGCAAATGAGGCATTAAAGTTTTTCTTTGGATCATTCTTATCAGAAAAAGTAACGTCTACAGAAATTGTAAGGCGGGTTAAAGAAGACTGAGCAACAGTTCCTGCTGCTGCTGCAACGGGTTGAATAGTATATCCTGAAATAGCGCCCGAAAAATCCAGATCACCATTTTGTACAAGTGGCAGGTGACTTTGAGAAGTTACATAGTCTCTTAATGCATCTGTAAATACCTGGCTGGTTGTTGAATTTGCTAATGCCGAATGATTTTGAAAATACTGAACAGATATAGATTTTGCATCAACCGGAATAGAAGCACCTGTGAAGGAAAAACCAATTCCGCAACTGCTTAATAAAACAACAACGAATACTGCGAGAAACCTCTTCATATACTATTCGAGGTTAAAATCTTTGATCTTCCTGTACATGGTGCGCTCCGAAATACCCAGTTCTTTTGATGCCGCCCTTCTATTACCCTGGTGTTTATCAAGTATACGCTTAATATATTGCTTTTCCCTGTCCTCTAACGATAGTGCTTCTTCCACATCTTTAGCACTACCTGGGTTAATAGGCCTTGAAGTAGTCTTAACGGGATGAATATTTATATGGCCATCATCGGAATTCTCTACCTCCTGATGTAGTTTATGAATTATCTGTGCGTTACCGGGAATTTTCATAGAAAGATGCTGGTCTTCATTTTCAAGCAAGGTAAGCACCGTTCTTTTCAAATCCACCATATCCTTACGCATTTCAAATAACACCTTATACAACAATTCCCTTTCAGTAAATTCTGAACCGCCAGCACCGGTTTGTTCAGGCCTGAATAATGCCGGAACGGAAACAGATGTATTATCGGGTAAATACTGGCCAAGCATGTTTACATTCACATCTCTGTTTTTTTCTATAACCGATATCTGTTCTGTAACGTTCTTTAATTGGCGTATATTGCCTTTCCAATAATAATTGATAAGCATATCCTCTGCATCATGATTCAACTTTACCGGAGGCATTTTATACTTATCGGCAAAGTCGGTAGCAAATTTGCGGAACAGTAAAATAATATCTTCTTTCCGATCGCGTAAAGGAGGAATGCTTAAAGGAACCGTATTTAATCTGTAATACAAATCTTCCCTGAATCTTCCTTTTTCAATTAGCTGTAGAATATTAACGTTTGTTGCAGCAACGATACGAACATCTGTTTTAATAACTTTAGAAGAGCCCACACGTATTATTTCGCCTGTTTCCAGCACACGTAAAAGCCTCACCTGCGTAGGTAAAGGAAGTTCCGCCACCTCATCAAGAAATATTGTACCTCCGTTAGCTACTTCAAAATAACCTTTGCGACTATCATGTGCACCCGTAAATGAACCTTTCTCATGACCAAATAGCTCTGAATCAATTGTGCCTTCCGGAATGGCACCACAGTTTACTGCAATATATTGGTTATGCTTACGTGGACTTAACTGGTGAATTATTTGCGGAAAGACTTCTTTACCCGTTCCACTTTCACCTGTAATTAATACAGATAGATCTGTAGCTGCCACCTGGCGAGCAATATCAATCGCCCTGTCCAGCCCGACGGCATTTCCAATTATCCTGAACCTGTTTTTTATTTCCTGAACGGTCATTTTATTCTATTTTATTGCTTCTCCCAGCAATGTACCCGACGTACAGCTATGAACCTTTACTTTAACGTAATCGCCACGTTTATAGTGTTCCCTGGGGAATACAACCACCTTATTTTGCGAATTCCTTCCGGACAGATCATTCTCAGATTTCTTTGAATACCCTTCCACCAATACTTCAAATTCTTTTCCAATATCCTTCAGGTTGCTTTCGTGAGCATGTTTCCTATGAAGGTCAACTATTTCCTGTAACCTTCTTTTCTTTATCTCTTCCGGCACATCGTCAACATATTTCTTAGCAGCCGCAGTTCCGGGGCGTTCCGAATACTTAAACATATACGCGTAATCGAATACTACCTCATCCATCAATGAAAGTGTATCACTATGCTCTTCTTCAGTTTCACCACAAAAACCTGATATAATATCGGTTGATATTCCACAACCCGGAATGATTGTACGTATGGCCTTTATTCTGTCAATATATTTTTCCCGATCATATCCTCTGTTCATGCGCTTTAATGTAGTAGAACTGCCCGACTGCATTGGCAAGTGGATATACCTGCAAATATTTTCATGTTTTACCATGGCATGCAATACTTCATCCGTCATATCTTGGGGATTTGAAGTAGAGAACCTAACCCTGAGTAATGGGCTTATTTCTGCAACCATTGATAAGAGGTGGCCAAAAGTAACGGCACTTTTTTTCTGTTCCTCGGTAGCTTTATCAAAGTCTTTCTTTAAGCCGCCTCCATACCAAAAATAAGAATCCACATTCTGGCCAAGCAGTGTAACCTCTCTATATCCGTGCTCAAAAAGGCCTTTTGCTTCTTTTAAAATACTGTCCGGGTCACGGCTACGCTCTCTTCCGCGCGTAAATGGAACCACACAGAACGAACACATATTATCGCAGCCACGCATTATTGATATAAATGCAGAAATGCCATTCTCTGAAAGCCTAACAGGGTTAATATCAGCATATGTTTCCTCTCTTGACAATAATACATTTATAGCCTTTTGCCCGCCTTCTACTTCGCCAATCAGCTTAGGTATGCTACGGTAAGCATCAGGCCCAACTACAATATCCACCAAATCTTCTTCTTCAAGCAGTTTAACTTTTAGCCGTTCAGCCATGCAGCCCAATACGCCAATTACAACCGATGGATTTTCATTTTTAAGTTCACGAAATTCAGTGAGGCGTTGCCGTGTTTTTTGCTCTACATTTTCACGTATCGCACAAGTGTTCATTAATATTACGTCAGCTTCTTCCTCCTTACCTGTTATAGAGTACCCTTCATTTTTAAGTATAGATGCAACAATTTCACTATCCGAGAAATTCATTTGGCAACCATATGTTTCCAAAAAGAACTTTTTTGTTGTTTTTATAGGCACTATTGATGGTGTATCTTGTTCTAAAGTCTGCATTTAGTTGGGTATAGTAACATTTAATAGGGTTGCAAATTTACAAAAAGAGTCTGTCATATCGTCATACTCCATAAAATTAAAAAGCCCTGATTATTAATATAATCAGGGCTTTTATCTATGCTTTTATGCTTAGTACTGCCACATATCATGTTCAATATTGAACATTGTGCCTTTAATTTTTTCACCTTCGAGTAATGCATCCAAAGGATTTTTCATGTAGTCACCAATCTTTCTGTTAGCAACATTACTTTCCTGTATAATATAACTTGAAAACTGTCTCTTCCAGAAAATATCTTCGAACGTTCTACGCTCAGCATCATTGTGAGTGTTATATACCTCTGCATTAGCAAAAACAGGGCGAATGGAAGGGAAATATATCCAGAACATCATTGTTGGCTGGCCTGGCACTTCATTACCATTTGCATCGAAGGTCTTTTTGAAAGGACATAAGCCAAGTATACGAACATCCATAACTGAACGCTGTTTATCAAAGAACCAATCTTCCTTTAACATATATTGCAAAATATCAGGAGATTCAAGCGCCTGTGATTGCAAAGAAGAGTTACCATTTGAGTCAACAACCGTTATAATCTTAAGCAAGGCACTATCCGCTTCAGTTTTGGTCATTTGCAAACTGAATGATTTATCAAAGTCAAAAGGCGAAACACTATAAAGTGCAAGTTGGTTTTCCTTGTTTTTTACGGCACCTTCTATAACGTCCCACAAACTTTTTCTATTGGCATTAGGTGTAATAGGATAGTAAAGATCAAGATTCATTTTTTCTCTCAAATCAATATATCTCCATATTCTTTTTGACCAAATAACATCAGCCTCTCTTAAAAAAGAATACGGAATAACATTTCTGCTAGGAGAATTTTCCTTAATATAAGTCCCATCCAACATACCAGGACCTGGTGCCAATACGCCCTGAGCAACAACACCATTGCCCAATAACATAAGTCCTGCTATTCCCGCTAATCCTATTATCCTTTTCATGGCTTTCAGTTTTGTTATTGTTATAGTATTAGTTAAGCCTTATTGCCATTCCCTGAATAGTACGGCTCTTTCCATCCGGTCCTTTTACCTGTACATTCTTTACAATAATATATCCGCCTTTAGGCGCCTGGCCAATTAAACTCAACATCTTCGCTGTGAAACGTCCGCCATTTGCGTGATCATCCACAAATACACCGTTTACACCAATTGACATATCAAATGAAATAACGTTAAAGTTTACACCACCAAAGTAAAAGTCAGCAGGCATACGTGCTTCCACCTTAGGTACAGACTGAAGTTGTAGTTTACTCATTGAAGCGTCTCCGCTTTTACCACCGGTAAAGCAAGAAGGATCAGGAATCCTCTTAATACGAAACTTTACAGCAGGTAAAGACTTGTGAGAACCATCAGGCATAGTGGCACTTACAGTCACAGTTGCTTCCTTACCAATTGCATCAGCACTTGCATTTACCATATAATGGCCTTTAGGACCAGAAGGAGAAATTGAACCCATTGACATGGATGGATGTAATGCACTTGCATCAAAACCAGCAGCAGAAACATCTACTGGGTTAGGGATACCGGCATAAAACACATTCATTTGAGAAGGTGATACGACCACAGCTGCCTTAGCAACAATGTATGAAGTTTTAAAAGGATAGTTTTTTATAGCACCTGTAG
>JABCZY010000036.1:1167-1437 GCA_013289395.1 Bacteroidota bacterium | reverse complement strand
CATTTGAATAACACCGGTAATAACCGCAGGTCCTTCTTTCTCGGTTTTAAAACTATACTTACCTATTCCATTATTATCAAATTTTTTAACAAGTTCTCCCGTACCCTTAATTTCCTTTTTAATTGTATCCACTTCACCAATTGTAATTGTAGGTTGTTGTGTTGCAATAAAAGCAGAAGGGAAAATATCAGCACGAAAGCTATCCCCTAACAAAACATAACTTGAACTAGGAATAACTTTAGCAAGAAAATCTGTTACTTTAAAACTAGT
>JABCZY010000036.1:0-1157 GCA_013289395.1 Bacteroidota bacterium | reverse complement strand
CAGCATTTCTAACATCACTTTGTAATTCTGTAAAGGTTACAACGTCAGATACAAGAGGAGTTTCACCAAAATAATAATACTCCCATGTCTGCTTACCTTCATCAGGCACCTTAATGTCAGGCGTTAATAACCCTAGTTTTACCCTGGCAGTATCAGCAAGAGTTGTATGAAGCGCAGGATTTTTAAAAATGGTAACAAGGTCTTTTCTGAAAGTATTCAGTTCCATTTTCAAGGCATGCGCTTCACCTTTAGTAACATCATCGCCTTCTCCACACAATATACCTGTAGGAGTTGTAAAATCCTCCTTAGCGTCAACATACTCCATCATTGTATCCTTCTTATCCAGATCCCAAGGCTTTTTATCTACTCTTTTAACCAAGCTAGCCTTCAGTGTCTGAATATCATCAACCATTTTATCAGCTTTGCTTATAACCAATTTAGCAGCATCACTGAATGGTTTTGTTTTTACCGGGTCATTTGCTAATGCCTTTTGAAACTTTGCTTCCAGAGCTTTAGTTTGCCCCTGGGTGTTTTCGTTTGTCAATTGCAAACCTGTATTCACCACAATAAAAGCATGCACAATCTGCTTTGATACGTTCAGTGCCAACAAAGCAGTTAGTACAAGGTACATGATGTTGATCATCTTTTGCCGCGGTTCTTTGGGAAGTGACATAACCTAATCTGTTTTATAAATGATTTATAAACTAATTTCTTTTTTCAATTTAGTATTCCTGCCAATTATCTCTTCATGTTCATAGCAGTTAACATACCGCCATAAACTGTATTCAGAGACTCAAGGTTTTGAACAAGTTGTGACATTTCTGTCTTGTAACGACGGGTATCTTCCACAGATTCTCCAACGTTCTCAACTAGTTTAGAAATACTTTCGTATAATGCACCAGAAGCTCTAACCTGATCGTTAGAAGATTTCAATTGCATTTCATATACTGAATTCAATGCTGCAACGTTAGTAGCCATTTTTTCCATATGTTCAACATATGCACCTGGGTTTCCAACGCTAAGTCCCTTAAGGGTTTCAGCAGCTTTGTTTGAAGAACTGTTAAGCTCACTCATGCTATCAGCAACTGATTGAATTTTGTTTACATAGTTTTTGGTTGTACCAGAAATATCACTGTCAGAAATTGAACCAAGTGATT
>JABCZY010000035.1 GCA_013289395.1 Bacteroidota bacterium | reverse complement strand
TACCTGTACCTAATATGGCATCTATAATAACGGTTGGCTTTTTACTATCAAGCTTAATATCTTCCGGTTCTTTCACTTCTTTGCAGTTCATCCCCGGAATCTCTTCCAACCTTTGCCTGTTAACCGAAAAATCTTCCGAGGTCTTTGAAAAATGGGGAACAATGTATGCCTGAGTACTATATCCTTTATTATACAAGAGCCTGCAAATAGCCAAGCCATCGCCCCCGTTGTTACCCATTCCACACACAACCACAAAGTTCATTTCTTTGGTAAAATGCTCGGTAACCCAGTTCACACATGCAATAGCGGCTCTTTCCATCAGATCAATTGACGAAATAGACTCACTACTTATAGTATAAGCGTCAGCGGCAAGTATCTGTTCGGCATTCAGGATCTTCATACTATTTACGAATTGGAATATAAAAATACGTATAATGACCTACATAGAAACCATATTTATTCGCTATTACAGCAATTTACTATTACAAATGCTAAGCTATTGTTAATGAATAATTTACCATCTTTTTATAGTACCCTTATTTATTTCTACTTTACGTAAATAAAATTTAGTTAATATTGCACGCAGTTTATAACAAATTAATCTCCAAATATTAATCCATGAGAAAACAACAATTCCAGGTCATATCTGCTCTGTGCATTGCAGGTATTGGCGTTGCTGGTTGTAATGGCCTCTCTAAAATGATCAAGGACGCCAGTAAGATCAGTTATTCTGTTACCCCAAACCCTTTACAGGACAATGGCGACAGTGTAGCCGTAAATATTTCAGCTAAATACCCTGCTGAATATTTCAACAAAAAAGCAGTTGTAACCGTTACCCCTACCCTTAAATTGGCTGGTGGTAAAGAAGTAGCTCTGAAATCAGTAACCCTGGTTGGAGAATCTGCTGAAGGTACAGGTACCAAGATCAACTATGCTCAAGGTGGAAGCCTTAGCTATAGCGATAAGGTTGCTTTTACACCTGACATGAAAATGGATGAATTAGATGTTAAGGCTACTATAGCTAGCAAGAAATTGGATTTCCCTGTAACTAAGGTTGCTGACGGAACCATTGCTACTGCTTTATTAGTTCAGAACGACGATAAACTGGTTATGGCTAAGGATAATTTCCAAAAGACCATACCTGAAATGGATACAACACATATTTACTATACAATCAGCCAGGCCGGTGTACGTCCTGCTGAAATGGATAGCAAAGAAATGAAAGCGTTCAAAGAATACGTTGAAACAGCAGTTAACCAAGGCTGGAAATTCGACGGAATCAACGTTTCTGCTTATGCTTCTCCTGACGGTGAAACCGATATGAACCAACACCTTGCTGAAGATCGTGCTAAGAGCGCTATTACAGCAATGAAAGGTTTATTCAAGGAAATGGAAAAGAAGAAAATGGATACCAAGTTCGGTGCTGATGATGCTTTCTACAAGACCGGAACAACAGGTATGGACTGGGATGGCTTCAAGAATGCTGTTCAGGCTTCTGATATAAAAGATAAGGACCTTATCGTACGTGTACTTTCAATGTATACCGATCACGATCAGAGAATGAAGGAAATTAAGAACATGTCTAAGACATATACTGAATTAGCTGATCATATCCTTCCTAAATTAAGAAGAGCTATCGTACAACTCAATGCAGAAAAATTGAGCCGTACCGATGCTCAGATCAGCCAATTGGCAACTTCTCACCCTGATAGTTTATCAGTTGAAGAATTGCTTTATGCTGCTACACTTACAACCGACATGAACCAAAAGTTAAGCATCTATATGGCTGCTGAAAAGCAAAACCCTAATGACTGGAGATGCGCTAACAACGTAGGTTATGTTGAAATGATGCAGAACAAACTTTCAGATGCTGCTGGCGAATTTTCAAAAGCATCTACCCTTGCTCCTACCAACACTGGTGTTATGAATAACATGGGTGTTGTAGCACGTTGGAAAGGTGACCGCAAAACAGCTGCTGATGATTTCAAAAAATCAGGCACTGCTGAAGCTAATTACAACATGGGTATAGTTGACATTCAAATGGGTATGTATGCTGATGCAGCAACCGCTGTAGGTAGCAACAACACATTCAATGCAGCACTTGCAAAGGTGTTGAACAACGACGCAGCTGGTGCTAAAGCAGCATTAGATGGTGCTAACGACCAAAGCGCAATGGGTTCTTACTTAAGAGCAGTTATTGCAGCACGTGGCGGAGACAAGAATGATGTAGTTAACCAATTGAAAGCAGCTATCAATAAAGATGCTTCTTTGAAAGCACAAGCTACTACCGATTGCGAATTCATCAAGTTTAAAGATGATCCTGACTTTAAAGCTGCAATTCAATAATAGCAAGCTTATATAAATGCACAGTAAAGCCTCGTAGAAATACGGGGCTTTTACTTTTTATAGATGTTAGAATTGATTCAATACCATAGCAGCAGCTTCCTGCCCGACAAGTGTGCCAATGGCAACACCCATTCCACCTAGTCTTACAGCACAATGGGTTCTTTTAGAAAGGCTTTTAATAACAGGTGACTTATCACAATCACCCAAACCCATGATACCGCTCCACCGGCGTTCAACTTCATAGGTATGGCCTGGTATAATTTTCTCGCTAAGCATTTTTTCCAATGCCTTTTGTATCTTGTCTGTGGTTTCCAACTGGGTTGTAGTTTCGCCTTCAAAATCAAGATTTCTGCCACCGCCAAACAACACCCTTTGCCCTACATTGCGAAAATAATAGTATCCCTTGTCGTAATGAAAAGCACCTTTCAATCTTAGTCCTTCTATGGGTTTAGTAATTAAAACCTGCGCGCGGGCAGGTTTAACCACTACATCTTTTAATAATTCAGATGTATAGGCATTGGTTGTAAACAGCACATGTTTGGTTTTGAAATTCTGCCAACTGGTGTTTATCAAAACACCATCGGTTTCTTCGTTAAAACTCTTTACCTCTACTCCATTTATAAGTATTACACCCTCTTCAGCTGCTTTGCGAACAAGGGTTTGAATCATTTTACCTGTATTCAGTTGCCCCTCGCTACAGTTTTCGATCATGTGTAAAAAACCATTGAAACCGAACTGCTTTATCTTATCATCGGTAACCTTATATGTTTCCCTTTCGCCGGTAATGCTACTTACCTTTTTATTAAAACCGGCAATGGCTTCGCGGCTTTCAGCGAATGCATTTTCGCTATCAAATAGCTCATATCCTCCCAATCCTTCATATTCCATTGCCTTATCGCCAATAAGGTTCCGTAAAGCCAATAACCCCTTCCAGCGCTTTTCCACAAGTTGAAAAACCTGTTCTTCGTTACGGCTCTTTAAATCATCAATTAATTCACTGGGAGACCCAAAACAGGCAAAACCTGCATTACGCAAACTCGCACCCATTAAAACCACACCTTTTTCTATAACTATTACTTTAAGAGCAGGCTGGGCTTTTCGGGCTGCAATTGCTGCATTTAAACCCACTATACCACCCCCTATTATGGTCAAATCCACAGAATTAAAATAAGAATCGTGCTCCCAATGACTATAATTCATATTTTTGTAAGTTAAGAGTATTGTATATTTTTTGTGTAAAAGTACGTTGAATTTTGCAGAGAGGAGTTTCTATATCTAAAATGAAGGTTACCAGTCTATTGACCCTATGGGTGATAGGATGCTTTGCCCTGTTAATTCCTGCAAGGGTTTTGGCACAGCAATCGTCTATTCGTGTATATGGTAAAATAACTGAAAATGATAAAAAACTACAGGGCGCCATTATTACGGTTTATGCAAATGGTTCATTGCTTAAAACCATTAATGCTGACGGCAAATACGAGGTAAACCTTGAATTAGGTGTAGATTATGTAATTACCTACACAAAACCGGGTTTTATCACTAAAAGACTTGAGTTCAATACAAATAATGTTCCGCCAGACAGAGCAAAAAACCCTTTCTCTGATTTCCCGATTGATATAGATATTTTCCCTGAAGTACCCGGAACCGATATTGATAAGGTATTACAGCAGCCTATAGGTAAAATATTATTTGACCCAACGTATGAAAAAGTGGGCGACTTTGCTTCAGACGAAGCTTACCATAAATCAATTCAAAGCTTATTAGACCAGATCGAAAAAGCCCGTAAAGAAGCTGAAGACAAGGCTAAAGAGCTTGATGCACAATATAAAAAGGCCCTTGCAAAAGCCGATGCCGAGTTTACTTCGAAAGACTTTGCAAATGCAAGGCCAGACTACCAGGCAGCATCGGCTATTAAACCAGGAGAACAATACCCGATAAACCAGATTGCCGCAATTGACAAAGCCCAAAAAGATGCAGGCGCTAAGGCAACTGCTGATGCTCTCGCTGCCAAGCAGAAAAGAACGGCTGATTCATTAGCTAATATTCAAAAAGCAAAAGATGCTGCCGCCGCTGCATTAGCTGCAAAACAAAAAAGAGCGGCTGACTCACTGGCGCAATTACAAAAAGCAAAAGATGCCGCTGCGGCTGCCGCAAAACAAAAGAGAACAGCTGATTCCTTAGCTGCTGCACAAAAATCGAAGGCTGCTGCTGATGCACTGGCAGCTAAACAAAAGAGAACAGCTGATTCATTGGCACAGGTACAAAAAACCAAAGATGCTGCAGCTGCTTTAGCCGCGAAAAATAAAAGAGCCGCTGATTCTATAGCTAATGCTCAGAAAGCAAAAGATGCCGCTGCTGCCGCATTGGCTGCACAAAAGAAAAAAACTGCTGATTCATTAGCTGCTGCTCAAAAAGCAAAAGACGCTGCTGCTGCACTAGCTGCTAAGCAGAAAAGAACTGCTGACTCACTGGCACAAGTACAAAAAGATAAAGATGCTGCCGCTGCTTTAGCTGCTAAAAATAAACGAGCAGCTGATTCCATAGCCGCTGCGCAGAAAGCAAAAGATGCTGCCGCTGCTGCATTGGCTGCAAAGCAAAAACGTACAGCTGATTCATTAGCACAGGTACAGAAAGACAAAGCTGCTGCCGCTGCGTTAGCTGCTAAACAAAAGCGTACTGCTGACTCATTGGCACAGGTACAAAAAGATAAAGATGCCGCCGCTGCTGCCTTAGCTGCTAAAAATAAAAGAGCGGCTGATTCTATAGCTGCCGCACAGAAAGCAAAAGATGCTGCTGCAGCCGCACTTGCAGCTAAACAAAAACACACAGCCGACTCACTAGCTACGGCACAGAAAGCAAAGGATGCCGCCGCTGCATTAGCTGCTAAAAATAAAAGAGCGGCCGATTCAATAGCTTCAGCACAAAAAGCGAAAGATGCTGCTGCTGCTTTAGCTGCTAAAAATAAGAGAACCGCCGATTCACTGGCTGCTGTACAAAAAGCAAACGATGCTGCTGCCGCTGCACTGGCTGCCAAGAATAAGAGAACTGCTGATTCATTAGCTGCTGTACAAAAGGCAAAAGACGTTGCTGCTGCATTAGCTGCTAAGCAGAAAAGAGCTGCTGACTCTATAGCTGCTGCACAAAAAGGCAAAGAGGCTGCCGCTGCATTGGCTGCTAAGCAAAAACGTACCGCTGACTCATTAGCACAGGTACAAAAAGCAAATGCAGCCACTGCCGCATTGGTTGCCAAGAATAAGAGAACTGCTGATTCATTAGCTACTGTGCAGAAAGCCAAAGATGATGCCGCCGCACTGGCTGCAAAGCAAAAAAGAACGGCTGATTCATTAGCTGCTGCACAAAAAGGTAAAGAAGCTGCTGCTGCGCTTGCTGCTAAGAACAAGAGAACTGCTGACTCACTGGCACAGGTACAAAAAGCGAATGCTGCCGCTGCGGCATTGGCTGCCAAGAATAAGAGAACCGCTGATTCATTAGCTGCCGTACAAAAGGATAAGGATGCCGCCGCCGCATTAGCAGCAAAAAACAAGAGAACTGCGGACTCATTGGCTGCAATTCAGAAGGCCAATGCCGCTGCAATAGCTACGCAAAAGAAAAAGACCGCCGATTCACTCGCTGCCGCTAATAAGGACCTTGATGATAAGTACAATGCTGCTATGAATAAAGGGAATCAATACCTTTTAACCAAGAATTACAAACCTGCACTTACCGCATACCAGCAGGCTTCAGCATTAAAACCGAATGAAGGTTTACCTAAACAGCGAATTTCCCAGATCCAGCAACAATTGGCGATCCTGGGCCAAAACACAGGAACACCGGTAAAGGCTCCTGTAAAGGATACTGTTCCTAAGAATACTGACCCTAACGAAAAGGATTCTTTAGCGCTTAAATACAATCAGGGTGTAACTGAGGAACATATTGATGAACCAGGTTGCGAAGTAACCCGCCGCATAGTCGTAAAAGGCCCGCGTGGCTTTGTTTACACCAGAAAGGTATGGAGCTGGGGACAAACCTATTATTTTAAAGGTGAGCAGCCTATAACTGAGGATACCTGGAACAGGGAAACCTCAAACTCGAACTAGGCTCTGTTTTCAGTCCTTTTTAACAAGTAAGGGGCTTGTTTATCTTAAATAAATTACTACCTTTGCACCCCTTAAAAATATTGTTCAATGGCAACAACAGGAGATATAGGTGTAGGTACTGTAATACGATATAATGGCGAATTATGCGCCATTATTGAATACCAACACCGTACACCGGGTAACTTAAGGGCCTTTTACCAGGCTAAAATGAGGAACCTGAAGAATGGTAAGCTTGTAGAGAACCGTTTCAGATCAGGTGAATCAGTTGAGACCGTACGTGTAGAATACAAACAACTTCAATATATATACCAGGAGGCTGATTTTATAGTATGCATGGATAATGAAACCTACGAACAGGTTCACGTACCGGCATTCCTTTTCGGCAAGGGCTCACAGTTCCTGAAAGAAGGTATGGAAGTGAAAGTTGCTTTTGAAGGTGACACCCCTATTATAGCTGAGCCACCTGTATTTGTTGAGCTTGAAGTTACTTATACCGAACCGGGTGTAAAAGGCGACACAGCAAACAGTGCTACCAAACCTGCTAAGGTTGAAACCGGAGCTGAAGTATATGTTCCGTTGTTTGTAAACCAAGGTGATAAAATAAGAATAGACACCCGTACAGGTGACTATTGCGAACGTGTTAAATAATTATAATTAAATACCAATCATGGCAAATCACAAATCATCAATCAAGCGTATCCGTTCTAACGAAGCTAAAAGACAACGTAACCGCTACCAGGCGAAAACTGTTCGTACCCTTATTAAAGAAGTAAGGAGCAAGGACAAGAAAGCTGATGTAGTTAAGGACCTTCCTAAGGTTATTGCTTCAATAGACAAGTTAGCGAAGAAGAACGTGTTCCACAAGAACAAGGCCTCTAACCTGAAGTCGAAGTTGATGAAGAAGGCTAATAAGCTTGCTGCAGGTAAGTAATTGATCTTATCTCTTACATAATTTAAGTCCTGGTAATTATTATCAGGACTTTTTCCATTTTACATATTCAGCTTCCTCCACATTGTATCTATGAGCTCTGGTATTCCCTGGCGGGTAAGTGAAGAAAAGAAAACAACAGATAAGTTCTTCAAAGCCTTTTGCTCTTTATTTACCTCTTTCATTATTTCTTCCTGTAATTCCTTATCAGCCATATCGGCTTTCGATATTCCCAGAATTCTGCGTTTATCAAGTAATGACGGGTTGTACTTTTCAAGTTCAGTTAGCAGAATGTTATATTCTTTTAAAATATCCTGTGTATCACATGGCACAATAAAAAGAAGCACCGAGTTTCTTTCTATATGCCTCAGAAAACGTAATCCCAGCCCCCTACCTTCGTGAGCACCTTCAATAATACCCGGTATGTCAGCCATTACAAAAGAGTAATTATCGTATGACTTTACAATACCCAGGTTAGGTACCAATGTTGTAAAGGGGTAATTAGCAATTTCGGGCTTAGCAGCAGATACTACCGATAGCAGTGTTGATTTACCTGCATTCGGAAACCCAACCAACCCAACATCAGCAAGCACTTTCAGTTCAAGTATCTTCCATTTTTGGTGGCCCGGCTCGCCCGGTTGCGAATAACGCGGTGTTTGCTGTGTAGGTGTTTTAAAATGGTTATTCCCCATTCCTCCGCGACCGCCACGTAATAAAATACGTTCTTCGCCATCCTCGGTTATTTCCATATCCACCTGGCCTGTCTCCTCATCAATAACAGTAGTTCCGAGAGGCACTTCAAGTATCATATCTTCACCATTCGAGCCCTTCATTAATTGGTATGAACCGGGATCTCCATCACCGGCGGCAATATGCTTACGGTATTTCAAATGCAGTAGTGTCCATAGTTGTTTATTGCCACGCAAAATAATATGGCCTCCACGGCCTCCATCTCCCCCATCGGGACCACCTTTGGCAACCGTTTTATCGCGGTGCAAATGTGTTGAACCCGCTCCGCCTTTGCCGGATTTGCAATTTATCTTAACGTGATCTACAAAATTCGTGTCTGCCATAAAATTATTTCCTCGTACTGATAGCTTACTTAGGCCAGGGTTTTAGTTACCGAGTCAAGTATTGCCACGGCATTAGTATCGGTTGCTGCTTCTGAATAGAGCCTTAATACAGGCTCCGTTCCCGAAGCGCGTATCATCATCCATTCTCCATCATTAAAAAAGAATTTAAACCCGTCAAGGTCTTCTATCCTCTTTACATTGAACTTCCCAAAGGCTTTATACTTATTCTGTTTACAGTTTTGAAGTATAGCCTGTTTCTTTTCTTCAGTAAGGTGCATATCAATACGTTTGTATGCAAACTTGCCTGTTATTTTAATAACCTCTTTTATAAGTTCATCAAGCGTTTTACCCGTTTTAGCCATATACTCAAGTAGAGTAAGACCTATCCATATGCCATCGCGTTCAGGTACATGGCCCTTTATAGCCATTCCACCTGATTCTTCCGCACCAATCAGCACATCTTCGGTTATCATTACACCGCATATGTATTTAAAACCGATCTTAACCACTTCAAGCGGCAGGTTATGATACGCACACATTTTCTTTATCTTCTCGGTAACCGAGAAAGCCACGCAAACTTTGCCTTTCATCTTCTTATAGGTAACCATATAGTTTATAAGAAGCAGTATAATAGTATGCGAATCGATGAAATGACCTTTGCCGTTATATAATCCTATTCTGTCAGCATCGCCATCGGTAGCCAAACCAAAGTCAATTTTCTTCGACTTCTTTATCAGCGATTCAAATTCAGTTAAGTTGCGCTCAATAGGTTCAGGAGGTGTATTACCAAACGAAGGGTTATTTACGCAATGCAACAAGGTAGCATCGGGAAATAGTCTGCGGATAACGTTTTGACCGGCTCCATACATAGCATCGTAACCAAGTGTAAGGCCCGATTTCTTTATCAGCTTCAAGTCAAAATTCTTTTCTACATGCTTGCAGTATAGGGTTTCCAGGTCAACATATTGTACTTGCTTTTTATCAATACTAGCTTTCAGGTCAATGCCTTTTGTATTAACTGAGCTTTTGTCCTTTATAAGTGCTTCTATTTCCTTTACGCTATTTTCAAGCAAAGGTCCGCCATACGATCCTTTCAATTTAAAACCGTTGTATGAACCCGGGTTGTGACTGGCTGTTATTATAATGCCCAGCGTAGCTTTATAGTGAACCACCCCTAACGAAGTCATAGGTGTAGATACAAAATTATCGCTAAGCAACACCTTAATACCATTATGTACAAGAACCTTTGTAACTGTTTCGGCAAACAACTTACCACCAAAGCGGCAATCGTAACCAACCAATACAGTAGGCTTTTTGTTTTCCTTCAATAACCACACGGCAGTAGCTTCTGCCACACGGGTAACATTCTCTACCGTATAATCATCAGCAATAATTGCTCTCCAGCCATCGGTGCCAAATTTTATTGAACTCATGTTTTTCTATGTTTATACAACAAAAATACGGAATTAAGCGGGACTGCAGTAAAAAGAGGGGCTACACTACTTGCCCCTACCCTGGAACATAATAAGAACCGTATATATGAGTATACGTACGTCGAGAAGGAATGAAATATTCTCTATATAAAGCAGATCATATTTCATACGCTCTATCATCTGGTCTACATTCTCGGCATAGCCATATTTCACTTGGCCCCATGATGTTATACCCGGTTTAACCTTATTCAGATGTCTGTAACCCGGGGCCTTAATAATTATCTGGTTAATAAAGAACTCCCTTTCGGGCCTTGGGCCTACAATAGACATATCACCAGTCAATACATTATAAAACTGTGGTAATTCATCTATCCTAGTTTTACGCATGAATTTACCAAATGGCGTAATACGGTTATCTGTTTCACTCGATAAAGAAGGGCCATTCTTTTCCGCATCAATGAACATGCTCCGGAACTTATAAATAGTAAAGGGCTTGCCGTGCAAACCAATTCTTTCCTGCGAGTAAATTATAGGTCCGTTAGATGTCAGCTTGGTAATTAAACCAATAATGAAGTATGCCGGTGATAATATCAGTAGAAAAAAGAGCGATACAACTATATCGAACAAACGCTTGAACACCCGTTGCCATGGGGGCATAATATCGCGCGACACGACAATTAAAGGAGCATCTAATATGGAAACCAGGCGAACCGAACCCGTAAGAATATCATACATATCAGGAATAACCTTGATCATAACATCATAGTCGCCCAATGTATTTACAATCGATTCAATGTATTTGTGCTCCGACGATTCTATAGCTATAATAACTTCCTGCGCTTCTTTCTTAATTATTATTTCACGTATTGAATCAAACTCACCAAGGTGTTCCAATTTAGTGCTGAGTTCGGCCGAAAACCCATTACTATTATCTACATGTACAAAGCCAACAAATTTATTACCCGATGATTTTCGTTGCTTTTCCATTTCTTCAAAAAGCTGGAATGCTTTTTGATTACTGCCTACCAAAACGGTATTAAAGCCTATTTTCCTGTTATGTATACGGTTATTGGTAAGTGTGGTAATTACCAGGTGGCCAATTGAAGTAATTAAAAACTGCAGCGCGAAAAGTGTAGAAACGGAAAGATAATAAGAATGATAATCAATTATACTATCGTTAAGGATAAGTGTAAAGAACAGTATTACAACACCAATTACATCTACAACAAATATCTGCTTTAGTTCTGCCACCCTCGACTTGCGGTAAACGTTGGCGTATAAACCCACAAGCGCATGCATAAGCACCCAAAAGAGAGGAATGATTATTAGTGCTTCAAAAAACTTTTTGTCGGGTTGAATGGAAACACGGTACCCATACTTTTGCGACTCGATATATATTTTCCTGAACAGCCAGAACAACGCCCATACACCTGCCGATAATATAAAGTCGACAATAACGTATTTTGCTATTTCGCGGGTTTTATTCATTATTTGTATCGGAGCACTTTTACGTTATCAAGGTATAATTGGGCCGGAGTTCCCTGAGCAGTACTCATGTATATGAAAATATTGAAATATGCATCATAATCAGGAGCTGCTGCAATACCTATAGTCGGTTGCAGGTTTATGTACATTTTCCTCCAGGTGCTGCTTGTGTCAACATATATTATCGGGTATGCCTGGCTTCTATATTGTGAATATATACCAACCTCAAAAACACAATTGCTTTTATAATTCAACTCCATAAATACAGCATTACCATTATTAAGCATTTTTATTGTATCAGTACACCCCGTATACTTCAAACCATTGGCAGCCCCGGTTAAATCTACTTCGCCCGATGCAAGCCCTTCGTACACATCATTCGGGTGAGAGCTTTTGTTTATTGGAAACATTGTTGTATCAGTTGTGCCAATACTGGTGTTGGTAGTGAATGTTGTTACTCCTGAAAAATCGCTCTCAAAATTTTCCATCAAGGCAAAATCGGTCCAACTTGCATATTCAGTACTTAGCTTAAACTTTGTTACTGCGCCTTGGGTAAGCTGTACATTGCTTACCGAGTATGGGGTGTAAAAGGGGTATTTTAGTCGGGTAGATGCCGTTCCGTTTTCTGAAATGCCGGCGAAAATGTCAATTTTATGTTTGCCAGTGGTCGCAATGGCTGGGAAGGTAGAAGGCAATTGAAAAGCGCCCACGGGGTTATCATCAACGTAAACCCACGCACAATTTATTCCGTTGGATGCAGTACCCTGAACAGATTGATTGGTTATAATAAGCGGAATACTATCAATATGGCCATAGCATGGAATAATCTCGGGCGGGTTGAATAAACTGCACGAAGAAATGGAGGTGCATACCACCAATAAAAAAAATATAAAAAACAGAAAATAATTTTTCGCCATTATAGTTACAACGTATTGATATTGATTTTAGTATGCCCTGCAGAAAATAATTTAGGTAGTCTGCAAAAAGTTGATCTTTTCTATCACTTTATAGGCTACTTCAAGGGCTTTTGCCCCATCTTCAATGGTTACCCGGGTGGGCTGGTTATTTACTATTGAATCGGCAAAGGTTGAAAGTTCCATTCGAATGGCATTATTGGCATGAATAGCAGGCTGTTCCAGGTATATCTGCTTCTTTTTCTTGTCCTTACCCACTTCAATGGTCATCGAAAACGGGTCCACTGGGGCATCGGCTGCCACATCTTTAATTTTAACCACCTCGGTTTTATGTGCAAGCATATCTACCGATATGTAGGCATCCTTCTGGAACATGCGTATCTTTCTCATGTTCTTTAACGATATGCGGCTGGCAGTAAGGTTTGCTACACAACCATTATCGAATTCAATACGGGCGTTAGCTATATCGGGCGTTTCGCTCACAATGGCTACACCACTGGCACTTATACGTTTAACATCGCTTTTTACAATGCTGAGTATTATGTCCAGGTCATGTATCATCAGGTCCAATACCACCGAAACATCCGTACCTCTCGGGTTGAACTGTGCCAATCTATGGGCTTCAATGAACATAGGCTGGTCGCACTTATCACTTACTGCCAAAAAGGCAGGGTTAAACCGTTCCACGTGCCCAACCTGGGCCTTAATATTAGCCTCGTTAGCCAGCGATACCAGGCTTTTAGCCTCCGCAACAGTACCGGCAAGTGGTTTTTCAATAAAAACATGCTTCGACTGTTTTATTGCTGCCGTAGCGCAATCGAAATGGTAAATGGTAGGTACAACAATATCAACAACATCAACCGCTTTAATAAGCTCATCCATGGAAGCAAACGCTTTTACCTGCAACTCTGCCGAAACTGCCTGGCAAACCGCCTCATCAGTATCAAAAAAGCCAATTAACTGATAGGCAGGTATCTCCTTTATCTGTTTAATATGGATCTTACCCAGGTGCCCTGCTCCTATTACCCCAATTTTAAGCATGTTCGTATAATTTGTTCGGCAAAATTAAAAAGTTTAGAGGTGTAAAGATTTAATAATTTTGCCCTATGGAAGATACTTTTAAACATCAGGCCCTTCGAAAAAACCTTGTTCAGGAGCTAAAGCAAAAAGGCATTAAAAGCATTGCAGTATTGCAGGCTATAGATAAAGTTCCACGTCATTTGTTCATGGATAGTTCTTTCCTTAAGTTTGCTTACCAGGACAATGCTTTTCAGATAGGTGAAGGCCAGACTATTTCACAACCTTTTACGGTTGCATATCAATCAGAATTATTGAACATACGTAAAGGAGATACAGTACTTGAAATAGGTACAGGCTCGGGATACCAATCGGCTGTATTAAGCGCATTGGGTGCCAAGGTATTTTCAATAGAACGGCATAAAAAACTGAGCGATACGGCAAAAGTAATGCTGGAAAAGTTGGGTTGTACTGTAAAATGCTTTTATGGCGATGGGTATAAAGGCTTACCCGCATTTGCACCCTTTGACAGAGTAATAGTTACCGCAGCTGCCCCTTATATTCCCCAGGATCTTTTAAAACAATTGAAAACAGGTGGAATTTTGGTTATACCGGAAGGCGAAGGTAAAACGCAGATAATGAAGCGGATAAAGAAAGTTGCTGAGAATGAATACAAAACGGAAGAGTTCGGAAACTTCTCTTTTGTACCTATGTTAAAGTCTACCGATTGGGATAACAAAAACATATAGATAGCATTACTTATCAACATTTTATGGTTAGTAATACATGGCATAAGTTAACACAATACAACAAGGCTTTCTCAGTATATTTGCACGCATAAACCAAAACACAACTTTACATGAAAAAAATCATCTTAACAGCAGCCCTTGCAATAACCACTTTTGGTGTGTTTGCACAAGGCTCTGATCAACTTGTTTCAAAGAAGGGCGAAATGTTTCTTCCTGAAGCAGGAGACTGGGCAGTAAGTTTCAGTGCAGCTCCTTTCCTTAACTATGTAGGAAATCTTTTTTCAGGTGCAACTGCATCTAACACAGCTCCTACTGCTAACTTCCTCAATGGTAACAATACCATTATAGGTAAGTACTATGTAGATGCTCAAACAGCATACCGTGGCTTATTAAGAATCGGTATCAACAGCCAGGGAACTGATAACCTGGTAGCTGATGACGTGGCTAGGGCAGCAGATCCTACTTCTACATCAACCGTAACCGACCATTGGGCAGCAGCTCAACACTTCATCGGACTTGGTGTTGGTATGGAAAAAAGAAGAGGTAAAACACGTTTACAAGGTTATTATGGTGGTGAATTTATGTTTGCGCTATCGGGTTCAACCAATACCTATACCTATGGTAATGCTTTCACCAGCAAAGACCAACTTCCTACCTCTACAAATTGGCCTGGTTTAACTTCAGGTGGTACCAATCAACGTACACTTGAAAGCGATCAAGGTGGTACTTTCGGTATCAGTCTTCAAGGATTCATTGGTTTTGAATATTTCTTCATGCCAAAGATCTCTGTAGGTGGTGAATACACATGGGGTATCAATTTCCAATCAACAGCTCAAGGTACACAAACTGTAGAAGCTGCTAACGGAACAACCTCTACATCTACCACGACACATACCGGTGCTACAAGTAACTTTAGCTTAGACTCAGGTATCAACAATCCTTGGGGAGCTCCAGCTGGAAACTTGTATATCAATTTCCACTTTTAGTAGAACAGTCCTTATTAATAAAAAAGCCTCCCGAGCATTCGGGGGGCTTTTTTATTTAAGGCAATTTATTTTATTCTACATTAAACCTACCCGATGAAATCAATGAACCATCTTCTAATATAATCCTATATACATAAATTCCTTGGCTAGGCTGACCTAGATTAATTTTAGTATTGGTTGAATTAAGTTTCGCAGTGTAGATTTCCTGCCCTAAAATACTATACACCTCGATTTTAGAATTAGTAATTGGATTATGAAGCTCTACAGTGAATATTCCATTATTAGGGCTTGGATAAATTTTAGCAGAATTATTATCAATCACCTGACCTACACCTTCTAGCCTAGTTGGTGGAATTGACCATTTAGCAATACGTTGGATACTTGTACTTCCACCTGCAGAGGTGAAAGAACCACCAACATACATATAACTATCGGTGCCATCCACAGCCAGTGCGAAAACATCGTTATTGGTTCCATTATTTGTACCTGAACCGAGAGAATACCAAGTAGTTCCTCCAACATAAAACGCAACATGGTTAACCGTAGTTCCATTAGCAGTAGTAAAATCACCTCCTGCATAGAGGTAATACCCAGTACCATCCAAAGCGAATGAAAGAACATAGCTATTCATTCCACTTCCGATAGCAGACCAAGTACTTCCATTCCATACTGCGATATATTTTGCGCTAGTACCACCTGCAGTAGTAAAATTTCCACCGGCATATAAATTCCCGTTAAAGACGATTAACGCATTAACATTCGCATTCATTCCACTTCCAACAGCAGACCACGTTGTACCATTCCATTTAGCAATATAGTTGGCAGTAGTACCACCACCATTTACTGATGTGAAATGACCACCAGCATATAAATCACCATTATATTCAACTAAGGAGTATATGGAAGCACTGAACAGGCCTCCAATTGCAGACCAAGATGAGCCACTATATTCCTCAACTTTATCGTTGTCTCCTCCTTGATACAAATTACCACTACCATCTAATGTAAAAGCCCTAGTATTTGCCCCGATATAACCAATGCTCGATAATGAAGTTCCGTTCCAATTATAAATATAATTAAATGCTCCTCCAACGGCAACACCACTACTATATTTTTCAAGAGCTAGAACAGAAGACCCTAGAATACTAGTAGTGCCTAACGAAGACCAAGATGTTCCATTCCATTTATCAATATAACTTTCATCATTTCCAAGATCAAAACTTCCTCCAGCTATAAGTGTACTCCCATCAAAAGCTAATGATTCGACTGTATTAGTGATTACACTACCATCGCCAACAGCAGACCATGTCTGTGCATATAATTGATTAGGTGAATACATAATAAAGCTAGAGCTAAATAAAATTAATAGTGTTTTAAGATTAAACTTTTTCATGATTTAAGATTTAAATTGTTTATAATGGTAAAATAATCATCATAAACCTAATGTATCTATCTGATATACAATATGGTATAAATACGTAGGTATTTACACCTAAAAAAATGCTCAAAGATTTGATATTGGGCTTCTTCTAATAAATAGAAGAAAATTATTTTATCTTCCTGCCAAGGTTACGCTGCAGTTCACGTTTCTTAATTGTATCGCGTTTATCGTATTGCTTTTTACCTTTTGCCAATGCTATTTCAAGCTTGGCCCAACCGCCCTCGTTTATAAAAAGCTTTAAGGGCACTATAGCCATGCCATCGGTAAATGAGTTCGATATCTTTTTCAGTTCCCGTTTGTGTAATAACAGCTTCCTATCGCGCAAGGGGGCGTGATTATAAAAAGATGCCTTGCCATATTCTGTAATATGCAAACCCTTCACAAACAGTTCACCCTTCTCAAAAAAACAAAAGGCTTCTGTAATAGTTGCTTTACCTTCACGTATTGATTTTATTTCAGTGCCCAGCAGTTTTATTCCTGCTATGTAAGTATTAAGCAAGGCATACTCAAATGAAGCTTTACGGTTCTTAATATTTATCTGTTTCTCCTTTTCCACAAATTCAACTATATAGTCCTTATCTGATAATATACATTTTACCCCAGCCTTTATTGAAGTACGAATCGGCTTCAGTAGCCATGTGATCAATGCTTTGGTTATCGATAGATGTAGTTACCTTATACAGGTAAACACCATTTGCCAGCTTGCTGCCAAACTGGTCGGTACCATCCCATGCATATTGTGTTATGTTACGACCAATGTGCAAGGTGCCTAATTCATTTTCAGTTATCTCACGTACTACTTTCCCTGTTATAGTCATTATCTGTATTTTGAAATAGGTTGGTAACTGATCACCTGTAATAGTAAATACAAACCGTGTAGATGTAGAGAACGGGTTCGGGTAGTTAAGTATATTAGTTATAGTTGACTTATTAATTACTACAAAATCTACCTTATACGAATTGCTTGCAGCCAAGTTGCCCGACTGGTCAGCCGCCTGCACTGTCAGTTCATACGTTCCATCACTCAATGCAGGTTCATACTGTACCTTACATCTGTTATCGGGTAATACAGCCGGGGTAAACTGCAACTGATTAAAATATATACGCTGCGGAACAGGGTTACTTACATTTCGTATATATACTGCGAATTTACCCGTGTCGCTATAATTCAATACAAGGAACTTATTATTGCTTGTAAGCTCCATCAGAATATTGGGATGCGGAGATACAATATCGTTATTCAGAATATGTATCCCATCAAATGTAACATCGAGCAATGGGCTGTTCTTATTACCTTCCGCCACAAACGTTTTCCTTACATAGTTATTAAAGTAATATTCCTCAGGCCTTGTTTGAGATAAGTACGGAGGGTTTACTTCGAGCCAGATATTATTGCTTCCATTGTATGGGTTCGATGAGGTTTTTGAAGATATCATGGTTGTATCTCCGGGGTTTAATTTTTTAGTAGGCTTCAGGCCTGCAATATAATGTGAGGTGCCATTCGGATCAACTACCCATGAATTCACCATCATGCTATCCATTGCATAATCGCCCACATTTTGTACAACAGTTCTAAAACGAACGGTATCGCCACCATATAATGTGTCCTTATAAAACGAATAATATATAGACGGATTAACTGCTACCTCAGGCACAGGAGTGTAAAATACCTGCCACTTGTTCATCTGTGCCGGTGTATGTGTAACCGCATCTTTCGTATACAGCATAAACTGCAGGTACGGATATTGTTTAGGGTTCACTGAGCTTACATACATATTAGCCACTGCAGGTGTTACACCTTTTACCAGTATCGAAGCGTTTCCGTTAACATCAATTGTATTTATATTCAATCGTACACTATCCACGGCATTTTTTACAAGCGGGTGCTGCCTCCACGACACAGAATCCCATTTTTGTGCAGGGCCTATAATAGGGCTTACCATACTTCCGAATGAATTGTTATTGGAAAGGTTTGTTGTAAATGTTAGTGTAGAAGTTGAGTTAACTCCTATATATAATTTTGCTGAAGCCGGATTCCCTTTTTGAACAAAAAAGAGCCATGGCACAGTATCAGGTGTTGTTAAAATAACAGGATTTGCACCCAGCTTGATCAGGTCCGTCTTTAATTTTGCCTGGGTACTACTCAACATCGATTCACGGAAGCTATACATCAAAATATAATCGCCATTCGGAATGGTATTACCACCTAATACATTTTCAAGCCCGTGAATAGCATTGGAGTCATTGTACCAGAATAAGAACCTGTTGTCGGGGTAATTGCAAAAAGATGAAGAAGACCCATTATCGTTACTGAAATTATAACTCTGGGTTGACCAAGGGTTAAGGCTCACAGCATCTATTACTGCAAGGTTAAATGCAGGTGTTGGCGTACAACTATTCGATGCAGCCACATTCAGATCGAGCGTATAGCCGGTTGCAAATGCACCCCCCGGGTATGTTGAAAGATACGGCCCCAGCGGAAGGCCAACTGTTGTAGCTGTGAGCGTTTTACCGGTCGGGTTAAACACCCAGTCGCGCTGACTAATATTTTGTTGCAGATACGTATACTGGTTATTTTCAAACTGAAAATAGTGCGATTGCCCCCAGCCTGATTTTCCACGTATATACTGAAATGAACTGTTCTGCCAGCCATAGTCTTTTATATCACTTGTGTCGCGCCGCACACGCCAGTAATACACGGTACTGTCTTTTAACATAAGCTGTACCGTACCCTTTGTAGGGTTAGTAATAATAGGTGGTGCAAATGGTGTGCTTACCCAAGCATTCCATGGTGCGCGTATCACTCCGCCTTTGGCATTAATTACCATCGATTTCAGGAAACCACTGCTAAAGTTTATGGTAGTGTCTACCTGAAAAACATAATTATGGGCCGATGCAAACGGGTCACCGGTAGAAGCTTTAAGGGTTGCAGTATCTTTAGGTATTATGGCAAAATTGTAAGGATATATAGGAATTATATCTCCCGATGTTATCAGTACACTGATCTTTGATACATCGTTATTCGACTTTGTAATTTCTTTCAACAGGTTAGCAGGGTCAACCTTAACCGAAAAGTAATTCATCCCCACTCCGTTTATCTTATCTACCGGATAGGTAAGTATAGTATCACGACGATAGTAAATTCCATTCAATGTAATGTTCCTGGTAACAACTGAATTATTGCCCGGAAGGATACGGTCTATTTCAATCTGCACCGGTTGGTTTACCGCCTTGGCAAGGTTCAATATACTTAGCTTAACCTTAAAAGAATCTATTTGTGTTGTAACGTTCGATGGAATGAATGTAAGGCTGGTATCGGTAACTGCATAGTCTGGCAACGAATCATTTGGGGCAATGGTAATGGCAGGGTCACCATCTAACTGCATTTGTAAGGCAATGTCATAATACATCCTGATGTCTGCAAGACCACCTGCATTTTCAATTGCTCCTGCGGTTTTTTGCATACAACTTCCCATAGTGTTACCATACAGTGTTGTTGAAAAATTCTTGTACAGGAACTGTGAATAAACCCCCAAATGAAACAATTCACCCAGCGCATCCATGGCAACGAACCCGATAGAACCTTTTTGATCGAGCACAAATTGTTCACTTGTACTTGAAATAGCACCACCTGAAGGCTCATAAACATCACCTGACAGGCAAGCCAGTGCCAATACCATAGGGTATTTACCAACATTATTATAGTCAGAGGGCGCATCAAGGTTAATGTCGAAATTAGTTCCTGAGGCATGGCCGAAAAAAGTCATAAGTGCAACACCATTATTAATAAGGTTGCTAATAGAATCAGACAATGTTATTTGAATAGGTGATGTCGAAGTTTTTTGAATGGTATATACATTAGCACCTAGGTAAACTCCTTCTGCATAGGCAGAGTCTACTGCCAGGAAACTCATAATTGCATTATGCTCAGGCCCCGAATTTCCACCTGCAAAATGAATAATATTCTTCATCCATAAAGCCGGCGTATTTCCCTCATACGTTTTTACCTTGTTCAGGTAATACATTACTTCAGTACCATTTGTAGCAGGCAATCTGCCGGTTGGTATAGCTGGCTCAACCGAAGTGGAACCAAATGATGGATTTAAACCTGCGGTTAACAACATATCAGATGAAGGAGACCCAAACGATGGAACAAGTGTGGCATTATAGTTGCCTGTATCTTGCCTATACAAATTTGAGTGAATAGCTTTACCGATAAGGAACAAACCGGCAGGTGGTGAGTTAACAGCCGACTTACTGATTATATAACTGCAAAAATTGCGAATAGCTAAAGGATCTTTTACTATACCATAACAAAACTGGTCATACAACTCTTCAACATTTGCAAACACAACATTGGTTCCGTACTTATGTTGCCTGTACGATGCATAAGCATTAGCTTCAGACTCAAGTACTGATGGATATACTATTATATAAGCCGATTTATATGCACTGTTAAAAGAAGTAAATCGCCCATTGCCGTTCACCCCGACCGGTATAAGCTTAGCAACCTTGTTTACCTGCGCATCAGCTGTTATATAGCATTGCCTGGTTGAATTAGGAGTATTGGGCATTAATACTTTAAAGCCTGCTTTTTGTGTAACCATGTATCTGCTGTGGTTGGTCATATCGTATAAACGAACTGTATCACCTGCACCTACACTAAGATTGCTGAGGTCAAGATATGTTTTTGCTTCAGCAGTAGTATCGTTTACAAACATCATAAAGTTTGATGCGCCTCCTAAATTGGTAGTATGCGGGTATTGAACAAATACATACGATACTCCTGAATAATTACCGTTAGTTGCAATTGCTATAGGTGCACTATAAAATGTAATAGAAGGGGAAGTACCCACTAATTTACTGGCAGGAACATTATACTTTTCCAGGAACGGAGCAAAGGCAGCAAAAGTAACATCAGTAAGATAGCCGGACGCCCATGAAGCACTAACCTTCATTTCATGATCAGGAGGGCTGTTATCACCTATTGTTGATTGCCCTTCAAAGAAAGTGTTTACACTGGCAGTGGGGCCGTTTGCGTAAACATTGCTAACACCTGTAAGGTTAATTGTTTGTGTACCACCCATTGGAATTTCATTGAAGAACCATCCTGTAGCATACGTGTATCTCGAGTCATTAACATCATCCCCGCCTACCGGATGCCTTGCACCGGCACAGTAATAATTATTCCCGAAGTTTACGGATTGCGCCATAAAATACGGGAAGGCAGTATTTGAAGAGAAAGTTGTATCAGTTACTGCAACTGTCATTCTTCTGTTAGTACCAGGAGAGTTGTTCCATGTAAGGTAATAGGTTGAAGTATCGTTGAACATACTATAGTACGGGTTAGGTACCTCGCTGATATTACTATCAGGATATGCGGTTATGCCTGCATATAGCATAGAGTCAGATGCTACAACATCATTTTTTATTAATGCGCCTGTATTATGCTGGCCGTAGAACTCAATATAATCACCTCCGGTTTTGGGGCCGTTAAACACACCATCAGCCTCTCCCCGCACATAAATATATTGCTCCTGTCCGTGAAAGAATACTTGAAAAGTACGCGGATCAACAAATGCCAGCGGAATACCGGCAGCGGCCAGTGTTGCAGAATCTAAACGGTAAATACCGTCTTTAACAACTTTTATCTTATAATAATTCTGTGAGTAAACAATCCACTTATTAGCCTGTGCAAAAACAAGAATAGGAGCAAGAATACATACTAATGAGAGGTATAATTTCTT
>JABCZY010000034.1 GCA_013289395.1 Bacteroidota bacterium | reverse complement strand
GCACGTTTAGATATTCATAAAAGCGACCGACAAAAAGAAGAAGCAAATGCTCAGTTTTTAGTTATGCTGCAAAAAGCCCTTAAACTACCCGGTTCATTCAATTACCCTTTCGATTCATTAAAGACCATTGCGAGGCTTGAATCGCCCGATAAGCAGTTCCGTATAATTAACTGGAACTTTCCAAAATCAGACGGCACTGAAGAGTTTTTCGGATTTATACAATCACTCAACCCTAAAACAAAAAAATACCTGACCTATCCGCTTACCGACAATCCAGGAGATATGAGGGATATACAAACAAGAACATGCAGTGCTGACCAGTGGATAGGCATGCTTTATTATAAAATAACGGTACAAAAAACCGATAAAAAAACCATGTATACCGTGTTAGCATGGAAAGGTATTTCGAAGGAAATAAATGAAAAGATAATTGACGTTATCACCCTTAACCCTGAAGGAATGCCATCATTTGGCAAAGCAATTTTCACCAATTTACCATCCAGTTTCAAAAACTCTCCCAAAAGGCTCACTTTCAAGTATTCTTCGAATGTTTCCATGACCCTGGACTACGACTCCAAGAAAGACATGATATTATTCGACCACCTTGGCCCGACAGAGCCAGGGCTTGAAGGGCAATATCAATTCTATGGCCCAAGCTTTCAAATTGACGGGCTCACGTTTATCAATGATAAATGGAGTTTTAAAGAGAATATTGACGCCCGTAATAACAACAATGGCGACGATAAGTTCCAAGACCCGGAAAAGGCTGATAACCATAAGGATAAAAAACCTATTTATACTCCACATTAATTACATAAATTTGTAACCAGAATATCGTCTGATTAAATAGGAATTAGTTAATATTAAAATAGAACAGGCTCTTAAACAGGATATTAATTTTGCATCATATTTAAAATAATTATGAAAAAGGTTCACAATTTCAGCGCAGGCCCGGCAATATTACCGGTAGATGTAATTAAAGAAGCTACACAAGGTGCTATAGAGTTTAACAACTCAGGCATGTCTATTTTAGAAGTATCGCACCGCGGTACCGATTTTATAAATGTAATGGAAGAAGCCCGTGCCCTGGTAAAGGAATTTATGGGCTTTGGTTCTGGTTACCAGACACTGTTCTTAGGTGGAGGCGCAAGCACACAATTTGCAATGGTGCCAAGCAACCTGTTGCAAGCAGGTAAGCCGGCAGCATATGTAAATACCGGTGTTTGGGCCAGTAAGGCAATAAAAGAGGCAAAGATGCTGGGTGATGTAAACGTTATTGCATCGTCAGAAGATAAAAAATTCAGCTATGTACCTAAGGGGTATGCAGTACCAAAGGATGCAAGTTACTTACACCTGACATCGAACAATACTATTTACGGTACTCAAATGCATAGCTTCCCTGAATCATCAGTACCGGTGGTTTGTGATATGTCATCAGATATTTTCAGCCGTAAAATGGACTTCAGTAAGTTCGATTTGATATATGCAGGTGCACAAAAGAATATTGGTGCTGCAGGTGCTACCGTTGTGGTAGTAAAAGAAGATATATTAGGAAAGACAGGTCGTAAAATGTTCTCAATGCTTGATTATGCCGTTCATATCAAGGGAGAATCAATGTACAACACACCTCCTGTTTTCTCTGTGTACGTGTGTATGCTTACCCTTAAATGGTTAAAGAAAAATGGTGGCCTTGCATGGATAGAAAAAATAAATGATGAGAAAGCCAAGACCATGTACGATGAAATTGACCGTAACATATTATTTACCGGCACATGTGCTAAGGAAGACCGTTCAAAAATGAATGCGTGCTTCCTGCTAACTAAACCTGAATTGGAAGAAACCTTCAATAAAATGTGGAAAGATGCAGGCATATCAGGTATAAAAGGCCACAGAGATGTGGGTGGATACCGTGCATCATTATACAATGCATTGCCGCTTGAAAGCGTTAAGGTGTTGGTTGATGTTATGAAAGAATTTGAAAAGAAATATGCCGACTCTAAAGTTACGGCTTAATAATCACTTACCTCACATAGTATGAAAAAGATACTTGCCAATGACGGCATGGAAGAAGCAGGCATTAAATTGCTTGAGAAAGCAGGGTTTATTGTTGTTACCGATAAAGTACCACAAGACCAACTTTCAGAAATAATAAACGAAAACGATTATGTTGCCCTTACCGTGCGTAGTGCTACACAGGTAGACAAGGCATTGATAGATTCTTGCCCTTCGATACGTGTTATAGCACGTGGTGGTGTTGGCATGGATAATATTGATGTGGAACATGCAAAGAAGAAGAACATACAGGTAGTTAATACTCCTGCTGCCTCATCACTTTCGGTTGCTGAACTGGTTATTGGTAATTTATTTGCCATGGCTCGTTACTTAGATGAATCGAACCGTGAAATGCCTGTAAAGGGTAATACTGAGTTTGGAACTTTGAAGAAGAAATTCTCAAAAGGAAGCGAACTGAGAGGCAAAACATTAGGAATAATCGGCTTTGGCCGTATTGGTCAGGAAGCCGCTAAAATAGGGCTTGGTGTGGGTATGAAAATTATTGCATTCGACCCGTATATTGCCGAAGCTAATCTTGAAATTGAAATACATGGTGCAGCTAAAGTTGCTGTAAAAATAAAGACCAGCCCGCTTGATGATGTGTTAGCTCAAAGTGATTTTATAACCCTGCACGTACCGGGTGGTAAGGTAATCACCAAAAACGAGATCAAAAAAATGAAAAAAGGTGTGATGCTTGTTAATGCATCACGTGGCGGGGTAATAGATGAAAAAGATCTGTTGGAAGGCCTTAACATTGGGCATATTGCACATGTTGCATTAGATGTGTTTGAAGGTGAACCAAAACCAAATAAGGACATATTGCAACACCCAAGAATATCACTAACGCCGCATATAGGTGGCTCTACGGAAGAAGCACAACAACGCATTGGTATTGAGTTGGCAGAAAAGATCATTCACTTTTTAAGATAAGTATGAAAAAGCATTTACTTTTTATTCCAGCACTTGCCATTACATTATTTGCATGTAATAATTGCAACAGCAACATGCCTGCTGATAATTCAAAAGCTACTGCGGCTGTTATTCAGGCTGATAAAGATTTTAACGACTATTGCGCCAAGCATGGCTTAGCGGCAGGTTTTTTAAAATTTGCTGATTCATCCCAGGTATCATTAAATCAAGGTGCTTTGCCTACCCGTGGAATAGTTGCATTGCATAAAAGCCTTGATAAGGATCTGGCAGATTCATCAGCCAGTAAACTAACATGGGGACCGGAAAGAGGCGAAGCTTCAGGCAATATCGGCTATACATTCGGGCCATGGAAATTTGCAAGCAAAACCAAAGCCGGTAATGATACAGTATTGCACGGTTATTATGTTACTGTTTGGAAGCTGCAGAAAGATGGCACATGGAAATATGTGCTGGATGGTGGCAATGACACCCCTGATCCGGACAAGAAGTAATTATTTCTTCTTTCTTTCCATTATTCTTTCTATGCTTGGTATCTGGCTCATTTTAGAGCAGGTCTTGTCGCATAGGGTTGAATCTTTTGCAAGCAGATCGAGCATGCCATTCATAACAATTGTTGCAGCAGAACTATCTTTTTTCATCATATCGCTCACCATTAATTTATCAAGCACCTGGCAACTCTGAGGCAGTAATTTCTGCGATACACCTGTCATTGACATATGGCCTATCATTTCCCTTGTCATATCACTATCAGCACAAATTGCCATCATTACATCTTCGCGTAATTTGTCATCTTTCAATACGTCTTTAGCTGTTTGCTGCCTGGCGCACGACGCGATAAATATGCAGCTCGCCATAATTGTAATTTTGAATAGTGTTTTCATCTTAGTATGCTTAATGGTTATGTATACAAATTTACATCACTCATTATCAGATTACAGTGATCGCAATCATAAATGGGAATGAGATAAATCATACATGTAATAACACTACTTTTGCACTATGAGCGATTGGAGCCACAAGCTTTTAAAATGGTACGAGATCAATAAGCGCGAAATGCCCTGGCGGGGCATCGGTGACCCCTATAAAATATGGCTTTCAGAAGTAATACTGCAGCAAACCAGAGTTAACCAGGGTTGGAACTATTACAACCGCTTTACTGAAAAATACCCTACCGTTACAAAACTTGCAGCTGCATCGGAACATGATGTATTAAAACTATGGCAGGGATTAGGCTATTATTCACGTGCAAGGAATATGCATCATGCGGCAAAAGAAATTGCAACAAAACATAAAGGCAAATTTCCCGCTGACTATGAATCTATTCGTGCACTGAAAGGTGTGGGAGATTATACTGCCGCAGCCATATCATCCATTGCCTATAACCTGCCCTACCCTGTTGTTGACGGAAATGTATTGCGGGTTTATTCAAGGGTATTGGGTATATCTACCCCAATAGATTCTAACGAAGGCAAGAAAAAGATTTGGGAAGCTGCAGGGGAATTGTTACCTGATAAAAATCCAGGTACATATAACCAGGCCATAATGGAATTAGGTTCATTATGTTGCACACCCAAGAATCCGAATTGTGAAGAATGCCCTATTCAAGCAGCTTGTTATGCCTTCACTCACAAACTAACGGATAAGCTACCTATTAAAACAGGCAAAACAAAAGTCCGTGAACGGTACTTGAATTATGTTGTTATTACATGTGGCACCAAAGTATTGATAAGGCACAGGCAAGGAAAAGATATATGGAAAGGCATGTATGACTTTGCATGTATAGAAACTGAAAAGGCAGTTTCTACCGAAAAACTAGTGAAGAGCAAAGAATGGAAGGAATTATTTGCAACCACTAAACCTGTTATAGAACAAGTATCAGAAGCATATACGCATATATTAAGCCATCAGAAACTGAATGCTAATTTCATACAAATTAAAATAAGTAAGCCACTGAAGACTGTTCCTGAAGGCTGTATTTGGATAGAGAAGAAAAAGATAGATAAATATGCCCTTCCACGTTTAATTGACAATTATATTAGCAAATATTTTTAGACTATGATCATATACAATGTAACCCTGAATGTAGACGATAGTATTCATTTTAAATGGCTTGAGTGGATGCAGAAAGAACACATACCGGAAATGCTCAGCACAGGCTTATTTACAGGCTACCGTATGTGTCGTTTGTTAGATGTGGAAGATGAAGGCTCTACCTACTCTGTTCAGTATTCATGCCACAGCCTTATTGAGTATAATAAATATAAAGAAGAGCATGCACCACATATGCAGCAAGAGGGTATAAAAAGATTTCAGGATAAGTTTGTAGCCTTCAGAACCTTAATGGAGGTGATTGAATAATTACTTTCTGCCGTAAAGCTTTTCAACCTCATCATGCGACAACATACGCCAGTCGCCTTGCGGTACACCATGCAGGGTTAAACCACCGTAGCTAACGCGGTCAAGCATTTTCACTTTATAACCGAGCGATTCGAATATACGGCGTACAATACGGTTCCAGCCAATGTGCAGCGTTAGTACTACCATGCTTTCATCACCATTCTTATCATAGTCGGCATCGTCAACTTTTGCAAAGCCATCTTCAAGCATTATTCCCTTACGTATCTTTTTCAGATCGAGGTATGCCAATGGCTTATCTAACCGTGCTTTATACACCTTACGCACTTCACCTGATGGATGTGACAAATGATTGGCCAATGCGCCGTCATTCGTAAGTAATAATATACCGGTAGTGTTTCTATCAAGCCTGCCAACCGGGTAAACTCTTTCTCTGGTTGCACCTTTAATAAGATCCATTACGGTTTTACGCCCACGCTCATCTGATACTGTGCTGATGGCATCACGCGTTTTATTAAGCAATATATAACACTTCCTGGTTTCTTTAAGTCTTGTCATTTCCACGCTTACCGCATCACCACTTTGCACACGGTATCCGGGTTCTATCATCAGCTCACCATTAATAGTTACCCTTCCGGCAAATATCAGTTCATCTGCCTTGCGGCGTGAACAATAGCCTGCATCGGCTATGTACTTATTCAACCTTGTTCCCGTTGCTTCTTTTTCGTTCTTTTTCTTTTCCATAATCTATTCCACAATTATTTTCCCTGTGGCTGTTTTATTGTTTGAGGCCTGTACCTTATAAAAATATACCCCCGATGCCAGGTTTCCCTTTGTAATGTGAGTCATGAGCTGTCCGTGCCCGGAAGGCCTCATAACTGAAGTAGCAACACATTGCCCCATAACATTGTATATGCTAAAAGTGCACTTGCCATTCATTTCATCTTGAACCACTACCGTTGCCTCATCAACTAAGGGGTCAGGAAATACCTTTGCCATTAAAGCTGGTGAGTTGAGTTCATTAACGGCGGTCACACATGGAACGGAGTCTTTGAATCGTATAAGTGAATGGATATATTGATAGTCGAATTTAATGTCAGTATCATTTTTATAACGAACCAGGTAATAATCGAATAAACCCTGGGTGTAATTAGTGGTATCTACAGTGCCCGTGCTATTTGAGGCTCCTGCCATAACTATATTATTATTCGCATAATTATACGCAAGTGAATTACCCTCTTCATCACCACTTCCGCCTTCATAAGGGCCCGCCGACAAAAACTGGTGAAAAGACCTGGCGATAAACATTGCATAGCCACCAAGCCCGTCGGTATTGCTCGTTCCTACTGTTACTGTATTTCCGTCGGGGCATTCAATGGCATCCTTACCATAGCCAATGCCACTAGGTTTGAATAACAGCATCTCCCAATTATTAAAAGTCTTTTCTACTCTCAAATTACTATCAGTTCGTAAAACAATAACATAATCAGCACCGGCATTTGTACTTCCCTGTGCAATACTATCCGTATATCCGGCAATAGTATATCCCCCATCCTGTGTTCCTCTTATTGAGCTGCCAACTGTGGTTTTAGTGCATCCGTAAGTAGTATCGAACTCTAGTACTCCTTTATTATTCATTTTTAGCAAGTACAGGTTAGTATCTCCTATACCATAGCTTGTTGTTGAACCGGCTATCATATAAACAGAGTCGTTACGTACATACACAGAATTTCCAATATCGTAACCTGCTCCACCTACAGTTCTTGTCCAAAGAGTATCACCATTTTTATCGGTACGTATTACATACACATCACCATTCCCTGAGCCATAACTATAAGTTTGCCCACAAATAACAAAACCGCTATCGGCCGTTTGGCTTATGTCATACCCAAAATCCCAATCGGAACCACCATACGTTTTCTGCCATTGTACCTTACCAAGGGCATCTGTCTTTACAAGTAACACATCGTATCCACCTGCTCCATAACTATTTGTCCAACCCAGAAAAGCATATCCGCTATCAAAGGTAGGTTCAACCGCATATCCTTCATCACTTTCGTTACCGCCGTATGTGTTAGACCATTGATGCCTGCCGAGTGAATCGACCTTAACGGCATAAAAATTAGTTCCACCACCGCTGCAAAAGCCATCGGTAGTGCCAATCATTATATAGCCTTTGTCTTTGGTAACCTTTACCTGGTTACAAACATCATTTTGAATGCTGCCGTAGGTGTACTGAAAAATGGTATCGTGCTGAGCCCTTGAACAAAGACCCAAGAATAGGAATGTGATAAAAAGAAATACGTGTTTCACAACAGGATAATTTTCATTCAATGTATTACCGAAGATACAATAAAAAAAGGACTCCGCTATGGAATCCTTTTTAGTATTGAAAGCCTGGTATTATTTATTTTACGGTTTCTACAACCTTTTTAAAAGCTTCAGGATGATTCATTGCTAAATCAGCAAGAACCTTTCTGTTAAGCTTAATACCCTTAACACCCATTAAGTTGATAAACTCTGAATAAGAGATATCATACAGGCGTGTAGCTGCATTAATACGTTGTATCCAAAGCGCGCGGAAATTGCGTTTTTTGGTTTTACGGTCGCGGTAAGCATATTTCAAACCTTTTTCGTAGGTGTTCTTAGCAACTGTAAATACATTCTTTTTAGCACCGTAGTATCCGCGTGTGCGTTTTAAAATTTTCTTTCTTCTTGCTCTGGATGCTACTGCATTGACTGAACGTGGCATGTTATTATATAATTATAAGGTTAAAAACTACTTAATTAACAAAGCTTTCACTCTGTGTTGTTGGGTATCATCAACCAGTACAGTACCGGTTAAATTACGTTTCCTCTTTTTGCTTTTTTTGGTCAATATATGATTCTTAAAAGCTTGTTTTCTTTTAATCTTACCGCTGGCCGTAAACCGGAACCTTTTTTTAGCGGCAGAGTTTGTTTTCATTTTGGGCATCGTACTTGTGTTTTAATTTATTTTTTCTTAGGACCAATAACCATTGTCATTTTTTTGCCATCCATTGTAGGCAACTGTTCTACTTTTCCCACTTCTTCCAAATCCTGAGCAAATTTCAATAATAACATTTCACCTTGCTCTTTAAATAATATTGTTCTACCTCTGAAGAATACGTAAGCCCTTACTTTTGAACCTGACTTTAAGAACTCATATGCATGGTTCTTTTTAAAGTTGAAGTCATGATCCTCAGTATGTGGCCCGAAACGTATTTCTTTTACAGTAACTTTTGCCGTTTTAGCCTTTATCTCTTTCTGTTTACGTTTTTGATCGTATAAGAACTTTTTGTAATCGACAACTTTACAAACCGGTGGATCAACTGCTGAAGATATTTCTACTAAGTCAAGTCCTGCCAGCTTTGCTATCTGAAGGGCTTTTTCAATAGGAAATACTCCCTGTTCAATTCCTTCACCAACCACCCTTACGGTTTTGGCACGAATTCTATCGTTGATATTATGCGCTGCTTCGGTTTTGCGTTGATAACCACCTCTGCTAAAATTGCGTGGTCCTCCGCTGTTGCTGTTGCCTCTGTACGGTGTTGCTATACGGTCCTCCCTTTTTGTTGGTTTATACTATTATCTTATTTATTTCTTCGTTGATCCTGGCCACAAATTCCTCAACAATCTCCGCTCCTTTATCTCCTTCACCATGACGTCTTACCGCCACTTTTCCTTCTTCTAATTCTTTATCTCCTATCACTAACATGTAGGGGATCTTCATCAATTCCGCGTCTCTTATTTTCTTGCCGATCTTCTCGGGCCTTACATCAACGAGGGCGCGAATTTCGCATTTTTTCAGCAATTTCAAAACTTTTTCTGAATATTCTACATGTTTATCGCTAATTGGTAATATAGCAACCTGCTCAGGAGCCAACCACAACGGGAGGTTTCCGGCACAATGCTCTATTAAAACTGCTATAAATCTTTCCATGGACCCAAAAGGTGCCCGATGTATCATCACAGGACGGTGTTTTTGGTTGTCGGCACCCACATATTCAAGGTCGAAACGCTCCGGTAAGTTGTAATCTACCTGAATAGTACCCAGTTGCCATGAACGGCCCAAGGCATCTTTAACCATAAAATCGAGCTTAGGGCCATAAAAAGCAGCCTCGCCATACTCAACGGTTGTTCTTAAGCCTTTTTCCTGGGCAGCCTCAATAATTGCATTTTCAGCCTTGGTCCAATTTTCATCGGTACCAATATATTTACTCCTGTCTTCTTTATCGCGTAATGATATTTGGGCAGTATATTCAGTGAAACCAAGCGTAATAAATACTTTTAATACAAGGTCAATAACCTTACAAAACTCTTCCTTAACCTGTTCGGGCATACAGAAAAGGTGGGCATCGTCTTGTGTGAATCCGCGTACACGGGTTAACCCATGCAATTCGCCACTTTGTTCGTAACGATACACAGTTCCGAATTCTGCCAAACGCAAAGGCAGATCACGGTATGAACGTGGACTGCTGCGGTATATTTCGCAATGGTGCGGGCAGTTCATTGGCTTTAAAAAAAACTCCTCACCTTCCTGCGGAGTATGTATAGGCTGGAAAGAATCCTTGCCATATTTTTCGTAGTGGCCTGATGTAATGTATAAGTTCTTATGCCCTATATGCGGAGTAATTACCTGCACATAACCGGCTTCACGCTGATTTTTACGCATGAAATTCTCAAGGCGTTCGCGCAACATTGTTCCTTTAGGCAACCAAAGCGGCAAACCTAATCCTACTCTTTCAGAGAATGTAAACAGTTCTAATTCCTTACCCAACTTTCTATGGTCGCGCTTTTTAGCTTCTTCTAACAGTGTTAAGTAATCGGTTAGTTGCTTGGCATCAGGGAAAGTAATAGCATAAATACGTGTAAGCTGTTTGCTTTTTTCGTCGCCCCTCCAATATGCACCGGCAACATTCATAAGCTTTACGGCTTTTATAAAACCTGTATTAGGAATATGTGGCCCACGACACAGGTCAGTAAAACTGCCTTGCTGATAAAAAGTAATGGTTCCGTCGGCAAGGTCTTTTATAAGATCAAGCTTATACTTATCGTCCTTTTTTGTAAAATATTCTATTGCATCTTTCTTGCTTACTTCGCTACGCACATAAGGCTGTTTAAGGCGTGCAAGTTCAAGCATTTTCTCTTCAATCTTCTTAAAATCTTCCGATGATACAACTTTATCACCCGGGTCAACATCATAGTAAAACCCGTTTTCAATAGGCGGGCCAATACCAAATTTCATTCCGGGGAAATAAGCTTCAAGGGCTTCAGCCATAAGGTGAGCCGACGAATGCCAGAAAGTAGATTTACCATCTTTATCATCCCAGGTAAGCAGATTTAACTCCACATCTCCGTTCAAAGGGCGGGTGGCATCCCATACCTGGCCGTTTACACGGGCTGCAATTACTTTTGCTGCCAGTGAATTACTAATGCTTTTAGCTACATCAAGTGATGTAGTACCATCAGGGTATTCTCTTACTTTTCCGTCAGGAAATTTTACGCTTGCCATACTAATTTTTAAAACAGGGTTGCAAAGATAAGGAATGCCTTTAGATTATAAACAGAGGATTTTCATTATTAATATAGAAACTGAAAAATTACAAAGTGATAGAATACTCTTGGTCGTATTTTAAGAAGAAGGAAAGAGCTATAATTACCTTTTGCGACCTTAGAATGTGTACCCTATATTAATATCAAGCAGATAAGGATCCGCATAAATAGAATTACTGAGGGTAACATAAAAAGGAGGATAAGAGTTGAACAGCCTCTCAAACCCAGTACCAAACAAAGCTTCTACAGACATTCTTTTGAAAACATAGTATTGAACTCCCATCATTATTCCTCCTCCAACACAATTAGTATAATAAGTGTAAGATTGATTTGCATTATACCATCCATACTCTAACAATTCATATTCAGTATAAGCCCCTACAAATAAACCTCTATGTTTTCCTGTCCGGCAAAAATAATATTTCAGTTGAGGAGCTAGTATATATCTGTTATCAAAGTTTTCACCACTTGGCTCATAGGTTGGAGCAGAATTCAGGTTAAACAAAGTAGTAAATTGCAAGCTAAGATGCGGATTAATATATCTCTCAACTGTAACGTCAAACACCTTAGATGCATTGGGCCCAAGTGCAATAGATATTGACGGATAAAAAGGATCTGTTTTTATAATCCATTCCTTTTTTGCGGTATCAGTTGATTGTTTATTTAATTCTCTTGCTTGTGCATTAGCAGGCATATTTATTATACTCAGCACACAAATGGCAAGAAAACTTAGTAAGTTTAATTTTTGTAATTGTTTATGTTTTTTCATGAGAGGTGTATTTGCAGGACCTAATATACCAAAAATACCACTGAATATCAATTTCTGCACGTATTTTTCGTATATTTGGTACTGTAAATCTATTCTCGGCGAGAAAAAACCTACCCTAAACTTATTGGTTATGTGGCCTGCAAGGCAAATCATAGTAATTCCTGTCTTTGCGTTTCTCACCTTAGCGCCATGTTTTGCATTTACCCGCTTGGGTAGCCATGTAGCGGTAGTTGATGTATACATACAGACCTATGTTGTGAATGGCCAGGCGGCTCCTTCATACAAAGATGAAAGAGGAAATATGCATTATTCGGGTAAGGACTTTTACCTCAATACTGCTGATAAAGGTACTATGGGCGGGCCCGTGCGGTATAGGTATTTCCTTGAACATGTAAACATGACATCGCCCGAAGCGCCCGATAGCACGCATACCAAGTACGATCTTAATGCTGCGCCTATTTTTCAGAATAGCCAGTCAGAACAAATAGATTCAGCTTCTGTAGCTGGCATGTCACCCGAAATATTTGGTAAACTACCAAGTGCTTTTACTAATCCGCATCACAGGTAAGAGTACTTTGTTCTTATCAGTGAATTGTAGTAGTTTTGTTATGCAATCGCCTTTATGTTTCTGCGATTGAATTGCTTATATATCATATGGAATCCATTATTAAAATAAATAAGAAATCGGCAATAGAAAGGTTCTCAAAACTATTTGGCACAATAATAGGTGGTTCTTTAATTATTTTTCTTTTTAAATTAATCCAGACAAACACTTCTTCGAGTAAAGAAAATGTTTTCATGTATTCAATAATAATTTTCTTCTGCGCCTTATATATTGTATTTCTTACTTCTAAATGGTATAAGACATATATATATGAAATTAGCACAACAGAAAATGAATTGCTTATTAAGTACTCCTATTATAATAAAGATAAAAGTGTTGCACTTAGAAAAGAAGATTTGGAAGTAATATTAAAAGATACACCTGTACGAAACGGAAAGCTGAATCTTTTAATTATACAGCAAGGCAAGGAGCGTATAACCCAATATGCAATTAACGATTGGAACCAACCTTTAATGAAAGAAGTCCATGATAAGTTAATCAGTTGGAAGTCTGGCAAAATCGATTTATGACACACACATACAGTATAACAGGCATGACCTGTAATGGTTGCGCTTCATCGGTTCAGCAAAAGCTTTCAAAGGTTGAGGGTGTAACATCGGTTAATGTAAACCTCGAAAAACAAGAGGCTGAGATAAGCATGCAGCAACATATAAATACACCCGTGTTAGCCGCTGCCTTAGCAGGAACGAAATATACTCTTACTGATTTAGCCAAAGCAAATGCAATGCCCTCCTCTATCGAAGAACAACCTGTTACATTAAATACCTATTTGCCTATATTTCTGATATTCGGCTATATAACCGCAATTACCCTGCTTATACAATTCCTGCAAGGGCGTTTTATACCCATGCAATGGATGAGCCATTTTATGGCAGGTTTCTTTTTAGTGTTCTCGTTCTTTAAACTATTAGATGTGCCCGGCTTTGCCATGAGTTACAGCGGCTACGATATTATTGCCAAGCACTGGAAGGCTTATGGATACATATATCCTTTCATAGAATTAGCATTGGGTATCTCTTTTCTTATTCCGGCCTATATGCTATGGAGCAATGCTGCTACATTGGTGGTAATGAGCATAAGCATTATAGGTGTATTGCAAAGTGTGCTTAACAAACAAAAGATACAATGCGCCTGCCTGGGCGCTGTGTTTAACCTGCCTATGAGCACGGTTACCATTATTGAAGATGCCATTATGATAATAATGAGCGCAGGCAGCCTATGGCTGCTATTATTTAAGAATTAAGATATAAGAACTAAGATTTGATGAAAAGTATTCATCACTCATAATTCATAAGTATTACAGGCCATTTTCGCTCTGAATTCTTAAATCTTAGTTCATAAATGGCTCCGTTTCCAAATAAACACTATTTTTGCACCCTTTAAAATTAGAAAACACCAATGGCTGACGAAAACAAAGACGTAATGCTCGATATAGAATCACGTTGGAGCAACGTAGAAGATTACTTTCAAAAGAATAAGAAAAGGGTTTCGACCATTACTACTATAATACTTGTTGCTGTAGCAGGTTACTTTGCTTACACCTATTGGTATATGCCAGGCCAGGAGAAAGAAGCTGAAGTAGCTATTTACCCTGCACAACGTTTGTTTGCAATTGATTCTATCAATAAGGCAATCCCTCTTTTTGAATCGGTTGTTGACCAATACGGTTCAACTAAAATAGGGCACACAGCAAATTACTACCTTGGTGTTTGTTACTTTCAAAAGAAAGATTACCAGAAAGCACTTGATTGCCTTGAAAAATTCGATGCAAATGATATTATGGTAAGCCCTATAGCTGCAGGCCTTATGGGCGATGCTGAAATGCAATTAGGCCATAACGATGCTGCACTTGAAGATTATTTAAAGGCAGTTAAAAGAAATGATAACGACCTTACTGCACCTATCTTTTTAAAGAAAGCGGCATTTGTATGCGAATTAAAAGGTGATTATTCACAGGCGCTGAGTTTGTACGAGAACATTAATACACAGTACCACAGCAGCCAGGAAGCTCAGGATATAGAAAAGTATATTGCAAGAGCAAAGGCACATACAGGTTCAGCTCAATAATTAAATTTTACGCTATTGGCATCACGTCCTTCAGCTAATAAGCCATCGGCACGTAAGTTTTCTGTTTCTGATAAGAAGATTGGAATTGTTGTGGCCCAATGGCACAACGATATTACAGATGCTTTATTAAAAGGTGCGCTTGACGTGCTGAAAAAAGCAGGCATTAAAACAACTGACATTGTTATAATGCAGGCACCCGGTAGTTTTGAATTACCCCTTGCAGCACAATGGCTGATTAACGATCATGAAGCAAGCGCCGTGTTATGCTTAGGCTGCATAATAAAAGGCGAAACACCTCATTTCGATTTTATTTCACAAGCGGCTGCACAAGGCATTATGAACCTGAACTTAACGTATAATATTCCGGTTATATTTGGTGTACTTACTACCAACACATTACAGCAGGCGAGGGAACGTAGCGGTGGCAAGCATGGCAATAAAGGTGCCGATGCCGCAGTTGCAGCCCTTGAAATGCTGGAAAACAAAAAGCGATAAACAGAAAATGCCAAAGAACGTTACAGACTTCTCATCGATATTCGTAAAGCAGCCAAAGCCTGAAAAAGGTAAACTGTTGCTGGCAGAGCCATTTATGGAAAGTCCTGAGTTCAAGCGTTCTGTAATAATGCTTACCGAACATAATGAAAAGGGCACCATGGGTTTTATTATAAACCGTAAGCTGAACGTAACCCCATCACAAGCTATTGACGATTTCCCTGAGTTTGATGATGAACTGTATTATGGTGGCCCGGTAAATTCCGATCAGTTATTTTACCTGCATACTAAACCAGACCTTATTGAAGGCGGACAGGAAATAATACCCGGCCTGTTTTTAGGTGGAGATTATACCACACTCAAAAACCTCATTGATATTAAAAAGATAACTCCTAAGGACATACGTTTTTTTGTGGGCTATTCCGGTTGGGCTGCAGGGCAATTGAAAAAAGAACTGAAAGATAATTCGTGGATAGTGTTACCGGGTGGTGTTGAATATGTAAAAGCAAAATTCAACAAAAACCTTTGGAAAGATATTTTAAAAGGATTGGGTGGAAAATATTCTATTGTGGCAGATTTTCCTGAAGACCCTACGCTTAACTAATACTGTTTGAACGCAGATGATGCGGAATTAATAAGATGTTCACGGATAAAACCATGTATTATATCATAAGCAATCTGCGTCATCTGCGTTCCATTCTCTTATCTGATCCATCATGAATTTTCTTGCGCACTTATACCTTGCAGGAAAAGAAGAAGAACTTATTATTGGAAATTTCATTGCCGATTCGGTAAAGGGAAACAAGTTTAACGATTACCCAAAACGCATTGCCGATGGTATTTTAATGCACCGCTCCATCGATTTTTTTTCTGATACCCATGCCGTTTACCGCCAAAGCATTCACCGCCTTGCTCCTACCTATGGTAAATTTTCGGGTGTTATTACCGATATGTTCTACGATCATTTTTTAGCACGTTACTGGAATGATTATTCTGACATTTCATTAGAACAATTCAGCGAAGACGTTTACACTATATTACGTGCATATCAGGCACACATGCCTGAAAAAAGCAAGGTGATACTTACCTATATGAGTAAGTACAACTGGTTATTATCATATGCAAAGATTGAAGGATTGCGCCGTGCCTTAAAAGGATTATCGGAACGCATGAAGTACTACTCACCTATGGATGAGGCAGTGAACGACCTTGAGAAAAACTTTGACTTATACAAAAACGATTTCCTTGAGTTCTTTCCTTTGATACAGAAACATGTCGAGGGGTTTAAGATCAATTAGGAATTAGGTAATACCAAATAATCCCACTATACTTTTTATTTGGGGCTGCTTTCCCTCACCACTCGCCGGTCTTTTCTATACTCGCATCATTTGCAGCTAACCCGCGCCCACCTTTGGCCTAGTTCAAATAGCACGCAACACTGCGTTAGGGATAGTAGCGTAAAGCCCACAGCGCAGCGAGGACTTGCAGCGGATAGCCCGACCCGTAGGGGAACGCCCAAATAATTAAAAACTGAGGGAGCATTATTCTTTGCAATGACGAGATAAAAACCATCATTTCGTAACACCAATTATTAAATAGTATATACTAAAGTATCAAGTTTTGCGACTAAATTATGTGAACTACTCATTAGGGTATGTGAATTACTCATTTCGATAAGTGGTATTGAAATTGCATCGCTTTCTTCGCCGCCGTAAATAAAAATTAATCCCTAATTAAAATCATGAAAACAAAAAAACTAATTTTCTTACTCTTTAGTATTCTCTGCTTGCTGAATACTAAAATGTACGCGCAGGGCACCAATTGCTCTACTGCTACAGTTATTCCAGGCAAGGGCACCTATGCTGATTTTTCATTTCAGCCTAAGCTAAATGTAGCCTGGTTCTCTATCACTGCCGCATCGGCAAGAATGCAGATAGAGATAATGAGACCTGTTTTAGCGCAGGATACACCTTTTGTACACGTAGATTCATTAATACTTTATGCCGGCACATGCAATGGCCTTAAAGCATTAAAGTATTCAACCTCTCACGACGATACTGTTTTGAGTGATTCGCTTCCGGGCTTGCAAGCACTTAACTTAACACCGGGCCAAACCTATTATATAAAGGTTACCCGCACCGTAAAACCAGGTGATGAAAGCGCACGATTTTTTGGTTTGAACCAAAGCAATATGCCTGATGCTGTTCTGCAATCATGCACGCAGTCATTATGCGGACCTAACTTACTTTGTAACGGAGATTTTGAGATTAGTCCTTCATGGGCTACTCCTACTGGTACACCAGTAAGATATAATGACGCTTCTTATACCTTCCCTCAAACTCCGGTAGCCTCACCTCAGACCGGTTATTGCATTTCATCACCTAATATGCGTTACAATGGAAATAATTTTGGAGGCAGCTTAGCTGCATGTGGCGAACCATGGAACGATTTCACTGATATTTACTGTATTGGTAAAAACATGTTTGGTAATACTGCACATAGCGGTTCATGGTTTATGGCCGTAGACTGTCCTTCAGACTATTGTTACGATTGTAGCTCAGCACCGTCTCATTACTGTGCTGCACCTACATTAAACACACCAGGCTACACGTGTATTCCATGGTCTGAAACTGTACCTGTAGTAGCAGGTCAGCAATACGTATTTGATGGATGGATAAAATCAATTGATGTTGCCGGCTCAAATGCTGCTATTGTATCAATCTCTGTAAACGGAGGCGCTCCTTTATTCCAGGATGTAATAGATCCAAGCACCACCTATGCAAACTGGACCCATATTTGTTTCAACTGGACAGCGCCGACAGGTACTACAAGCGCACAGATACAGGTATTCGGCAAAGGCGGTAGCAACTCAAGCGGTTACGATTTCGGCCTTGATGAGTTTTCATTTGGTACAACTGCCATTCCTATAACCATTAATTCACCTACCATATGTTCAGGTTCAAGCGCGACTCTTACAGTCACTCCTGCAACTGCAGGTGCAAGCTATTCATGGAGCACAGGTGTTACGACAACAACAAACAGTATTTCTGTTAGCCCTGCTGCTACAACCACATATTCAGTTACAGTAACTGTAGGCAAGTGTCAGTCAACGGCAACAACTACAGTAACTGTATCTCATCTTATTGTTTCAACTACTTCAACCCCCACATGTATAAATGCTTGTGATGGTACGGCAACCGCTACGGTAACGGGTGGTACTGCGCCTTACACCTACAGCTGGGCTCCGGGTGGACAAACTACTGCTTCAGCTTCCGGTTTATGCGGAGGAACTCATACAGTTACTGTTACTGATGCATCTGGTTGCACCTCTACAGCTTCTGTACATGTACTATCCGTTGGACCACCGATCGTACATGCTTCATCAACCACAATATGTGGCAGCGGAAGTGCTACCATTTGCGCAAGTGGAACAGCTACAAGCTACACATGGAGCACAAGCCCTATTGCAACAACAACATGTATTACAGAAAACGTAACAACAACTACAACATATACGGTTACAGGAAGTAACGGAGCCTGCACAACAACGGCTACCGGTACAATTACAGTTGACCCTCTTCCTGTTATTTGTTTACCGTCTTCCACAGAAATATGCCCTGGAAGCTGCGTTACCTTAGATGCTGTCTGTATAAAAAGACCTCAAGCAGGAATAACTTATACTTGGGCTCCGGCCACTGGTTTAAGTGCTACTACCGGAGGATTAGTTACAGCATGCCCTACTGTAAGCACAACCTATACTGTAACAGCTACTAATACAGTAACAGGTTGCCATGCAACTGCAACTGAAGTGGTAAACATATACCCTGCACCAACCATTGTAATGTCATCCACTCAAACCTGTGTTGGTACTTGTGTTGGTACAGCTACAGCAACTGTGACAGGAGCTGCAGCCCCATATACCTATTCATGGTCGAATGGACAAACAACATCAACTGCAACTGGTTTATGCGCTGGCAATTATTCTGTTACCATTACCGATGCAAATGGTTGTAAGCATACCGCCACAATAAGAATATTTGCTGAAGTTCCGGTAGCTATACATGCTACATCGGCAAGTATCTGTGAAGGTGCAAGCGCTACTATATGTGCCACCAGTGTTTTTGGCACGCCATCTGTTATATGGAGCAATGGTGCTACAACAAATTGTATAACTGTTAGCCCTACTTCAACAACTACCTATACTGTTACAAGTACAGGTGGTCTTTGCTCTTCGGTAGCTACCGGTACAGTTACAGTAAACCCTCTTCCTGTATTATGTTTAACAGACACTATAAAATTATGTCCTTCAAGCTGCGCAACACTTGATGGTTTATGCGGGAAGCCACACGCCGGCGTAATCTATAACTGGTTACCAACTACTGGCCTGACAGGGAATACACATAGTTATATTGTTACTGCATGCCCTACAGTTACTACAACCTATACTTTAACTGCAACCAACACTGCTACCGGTTGCAGCGCAGCAGCTACTGTGGTAGTAGAAGTTTATCCGCATGCAACGATTACCATGTCAGCTACTGCTACTTGTAGTGGTAGTTGTGTAGGTACAGCTACAGCAACCGTAACAGGCGGCTCAGCACCATACACATATGCATGGTCAAACGGACAAACAACCTCGACTGCAACAGGCTTATGCGCAGGCAATTATTCTGTTAGCGTTACCGATGCAAATGGTTGTAAGTCTACCGGAACAGTATTCATATTTGCTCAGATCCCAGTTGCTATTCATGCAACATCAGCAAGTATATGTGAAGGCGCAAGCGCTACTATATGTGCTACCGGTACATTTGGTACACCGCCTGTAATATGGAGCAATGGTGCAACAACGCCATGTATAACAGTTACTCCAACTACAACAACTACATATTCTGTTACTACTACCAGTGGCCTTTGCCATTCAGTAGCTACGGGTACTGTTACAGTAAACCCGCTTCCTGCATTATGTTTAACAGACACCATAAAACTATGTCCTTCAAGCTGTGCAACACTTAATGGTTTATGTCAGAAGCCTCAACCGGGTGTAATATACAACTGGTTACCAACCACAGGCCTGACAGGTAATACACATAGTTATATAGTTACTGCATGCCCAACTGTTACCACAACATATACTTTAACTGCTACTAATACGATTACCGGTTGCAGCACAGCTGCTACTGTAGTAGTTGTGGTATATCCGCATGCAACAGTTACCATGTCAGCTACTTCATCGTGCCTTAACCAGTGCAATGGCACAGCTACGGCTACCGTGTCAGGTGGTTCTGCACCATACAGTTATAGCTGGGCTCCGGGCGGACAAACAACATCAACTGCAACAGGTTTATGCGCCGGTACTTATACCGTTAATATAACCGATGCACATGGTTGCAAATCTACCGGAACGGTTCATGTATTTGTTCAGGATATTGGAGCAATACACGTCACCTCTGATACAATATGTGCTGGTTCTAGCGGCACTATATGTGCAAGTGGTGGAGTTGGGGTATCATCTTTTTCATGGAGCAATGGTTCTACAACACCATGTATTACAGTTAGCCCTGCTACAACTACTACCTATTCAGTTAGTGCAGTTCAGGGTGCATGCACAATGGTTGCCACTGGAACTGTTACTGTAGCTCCTTCACCGGTTGTTACAGCAACTGCAACACCAACCTGTAGCAAATTATGCACAGGTACGGCCACTGCAACAACCACAGGCGGAATAGCACCTTATACTTACAGCTGGGCTCCGGGTGGACAAACAAGTAGTTCACTCACCGGCTTATGTGGTGGTAACTATACCGTTACTGTTACCGATGCACATGGTTGCACAGGTAAGGTAGTGGTTAACGTACCTTATGTATTTCCTCCTAGCATATCTGTTAGTTCAGATTCTATATGCGCTGGTGGCAGTGCTACAATATGTGCAAGCGGAAGCGCTATAACATATGTATGGAGCACAGGTGCAACAACTTCATGTATTACTGTTAGTCCAACCGTAACAACTACTTATACAGTTACAGGAAGTAACGGTGTAAATGGTTCATGTTCAGCAACAGCTACAGGTACAGTTACTGTAATTCCTCACCTTACAGGTACAATTACATCGACCCCTACTTGTGGTAAACTATGCACAGGTACGGCTACTGCAACACCAGCAAGTGGTGTGGCACCGTATACCTATAGCTGGGCTCCGGGCGGACAAACAACCGCTACAGCTACTGCTTTATGTGGTGGTAATTACACCGTAACCGTAACAGATGCACATGGTTGCACAGGTCATGCATCGGTTAATGTACCGTATGTATTCCCTCCAACGTTAGCTGTTTCTTCTGCTACTATATGTGCAGGCAGCAGCGCAACAATATGTGCAAGCGGTACGGCTACAACATTTACATGGAACCCTACAGGTGCTACAACCTCTTGTATTACAGTTAGCCCAACCGTAACAACTACTTATACTGTTACAGGTGGCGACAGTGCAAGCGGTGCATGCGTAGCAACTGCTACAGGTACAGTTACTGTGAATCCAATTCCGGCTGTATGTACCACTGACAGCGTACTTGTATGTATAGATCATTGCACACCATTACATGCGTTATGTAACGGTAATGTATTACCTAATGTAACTTATGTATGGTCACCATCACCTACCATATCAAGTGGAGTAGATTCGAGTTCAGCAGTAGCTTGCCCGACAACACACACTATATATACGGTAACTGCAACAAACACAGTTACAGGATGTACAGCAACAGGGACAACTTCAGCGTTCATGTTCCCTTTCAGCAACTTTGCAATACATGGCCCTGCAAGTGTAGTATGTGGAAGCACGAACACATACACCATTACACCAAACCTGCCTAGCCCTCCTGTTAACTATACATGGACAGCTCCTACTGCTACTCCATCAAGTGGAACGGGCCCTACTGCAACAGTTACCTTTAATTCACCTGGTTCTATTGATTGGATAGTAAGCTACCCTGGAACAGGTATTGGTGGTGGATGCCAGAGAGACATCTCACTATTTGTAACTTGCGGCCCTACAGCTAAACCTAGGGATGGCATGGAAAATGCAACTACAACAGATAATAATGTAGTTGTGTATCCTAACCCTGCCGGTGAAATAGTGAATGTTCAAATGGTATTACAACCTAACGAACAACTGAACATGTGCATGTATAATAACCTTGGAGAACAAATTAAATGCGAAACGTTAACAGAAAACATTTCACATATTTCTACTTCAATGTTACCAGCAGGCATATACTTCTACCGTATAATAAATACTGACGGTACACTTATTAAGTCAGATAAGATCATGATAGTACATTAAGCAATAAGCCCCAAGTGAAAAAAGCCCAACCTTTCGGTTGGGCTTTTTTATTGTCAGTAACCCGCTTAATTAATTTCAGTATCTTTGGGCTTTGATGAATTTTCTCTTCCCATCATTCCTTTACGCCCTTTCAGCTTTAAGCATTCCAATACTCATCCACTTATTTAACTTTCGCAGATACAAGAAGTTATACTTTTC
>JABCZY010000033.1 GCA_013289395.1 Bacteroidota bacterium | reverse complement strand
CCCGAATGATTGGGCTCCGTCAACTATCACCTCACAGCCTTTTTGATGAGCCATGTCAGTAATTTTCCTTACAGGAACAATTTGCCCCGTCCAGTTAATAAGGTGAGTAATGTGAACTATTTTTGTTTTTGAAGTAATGGCCTTAGTGTAGGCTTCAACCATTTGCTGGTCATCTTCAACCGGAAATATAAAGTCTTCTATCCATACCAGTTTAATCCCCTCCCGTAATTCTCTTTGTCTCCAGGCATTCAGCATATTAGGGTAATCGAAATTGCTTAAAACTACTTCATCACCTGCTTTAAGGTTAAGGCCAAATATTATAGTGTTCAGCCCTTCAGTAGAATTCCTGTTTATGGCAATTTCTTCAGCGCTGCAACCTGCCATTTCAGCCAACTTGGCTCGCAATGGCTCTCTGCCATCGTCCAGCCGACGCCACATGGTATAGGTAGGCGCTTCGTTAGCAAATTTGTGCCCATTTGTCTCAGCTTCCTGCACAGTTGTAGGTTGTGGGTTTACGCCTGCATTATTCAAATAAATAAAGTCTTTTGAAAGGCCATATGCTTCGCGTACTCCTTTCCAGAAATCTTCATCGGTAGCCGCTTCAGATGGTGTCAGTTTCTCAAAACGTTTGAAATCTTCGCTTGCCAAAAGCTTACTGAAGGGAGAAACAGATAAAAAACCTGCTGTAAGCAGTGACTTGCCTAAAAAATCTCGCCTGGATAACATAAAATTGTGAGTTGGTCAAAGGCTAAAGTAGTTAAAAATATACCTTTTGCAACAAGATTATGGCAGAATATACTGAATATCCGTCGGACCGCGAAATTATTCGCTTAAATATCATTTTAAGCATTATGCAACTAACATGGAAAACTTTTTTACTTTTGCGTTCCTTTTTAAGAATAGGAGAGGTGCCTGAGTGGCCGAAAGGAGCAGTTTGCTAAACTGTCGTACGCCCAACAGCGTACCGGGGGTTCGAATCCCCCCCTCTCCGCTGCAAGTAATTCAAACAATTAGTATCATTTTGTTTATTTCTTGTAGACTGCCTCTACACAATATGCTTATTTCATGGGTTATCGGGTTTGTCATCAATAATAAACCCCATGTGCTAATTCAATCAGGAATTGTTTACCCAATAATAGTTTTGTTATTATCTTTGAAGTTAGCATATATAATGCAAACTGTTTACAGATGCATAGTGTATGTTTAAATAGGATTACAGAAGATAGATTAGGTTTTAAATCTCCATTTAGGAAGCAGATATGTTAAAAATTGGAATTATTGGGTATGGTTACTGGGGTCCAAATCTGTTGCGGAATTTTTACGCTGTTAATGATTGTAAAGTTGAAAGTGTTGCCGACTTCAGGCAGGAGCGCTTGTCACTTGTGCAGAAAAATTACCCCAACGTTAAAATAACTACCAACCCCGACGATATTCTTCTTTCTACTGAAATAGATGCAGTTGTTATTGCAACACCTGTACATACTCATTTTGAATTAGCTAAAAAAGCGCTTGAAAATGGTAAGCATGTTTTAATCGAAAAGCCTTTTACTTCATCATCTGCCCAGGCTGTTGAGCTGATGAATATTGCTGAAAAAAAAGGATTGCTTGTAATGGTTGATCATACATTCCTTTACACCGGTGCAGTTCAGAAAATGAAAAACCTGATAAAAGATGGCGGGATAGGAAAGTTGCAGTACCTAGACTCTACAAGAATTAATTTGGGATTGTTTCAGCCTGATGTTAATGTGTTATGGGATCTGGCACCACACGATATTTCAGTTTTGAATTTCTTAAATAATGAGACACCGTTAAGTATAAATGCTACCGGTATTTCACACACCCAGAATAATATTGAGAACATTGCATACATGACTGTAAATTATCCTTCAGGATTTATAGCCCACTTTAACTGCTCATGGTCGTCGCCGGTTAAAATAAGAATGATGCTTATAGGTGGCGATAAAAAGATGATTGTATATAATGATATGGAACCGACCGAGAAAGTAAAAATATATGAAACGGGGTATAATGTAAGGAATGATGAAGAAAAGAGAAATATTATGGTTGACTACCGTGTTGGCGATATATATGTACCTAAGGTAGCAACGAACGAGGCATTAAGCCTTATGTCTGCTGATTTCGTGAATTCAATCAGGAATAAAAAACAACCGCTTGCAGATGCGCAGATAGCATTAAATGTGGTAAAAATTCTGGAGGCTGCAGAACTTTCAATAAAAAACAAAGGGAAAGAAATTAAGTTGTAATGGAAGTATTGAATGTAGATGAACCACGTAAGAGCCTTGTAAATGTTAAGGTTGGGAAGAATGTGCGCATCTTTAACTTTGTAAATGCATATGGTTGTAGCATTGATGACGATAGTAGAGTAGGTGCGTTTGTAGAAATACAAGGTGGTGCAAGTATTGGTAAAAACTGTAAAATTTCAAGCCACACATTCATTTGCGAAGGTGTACATATTGCCGATAATGTATTCGTTGGTCATAATGTTACATTCATTAACGATTTGTTTCCCAGAGCTACTAATGCCGATGGTACAGTTCAAAATACTGCAGACTGGAAACTAGTGGAAACCAAAGTCCAAAAGGGTGCCTCTATTGGTTCAAGTGTTACCATACTATGTGGAGTAACAATTGGAGAGAATGCTATTATAGGTGCGGGTTCAGTAGTTTTGAAAGATGTACCTGCAAATACTATTGTAGCGGGTAACCCGGCCAGAATAATTAGAAAAGTAACTGACAGATAAAATGAACGAAACTATTAATTGTTTAGATCTAAAAAAGCAGCATCAGCAAATAAAGGATGAAATATTTGCAGCCTTTGAAAAGGTGTACGCAAATACGGCCTTTTCGGGTGGACATTTTGTTGAAGATTTTGAAAAGCAATTCAGTGCGTTTACCGGAACTAAATATTGCATTGGTGTTAATAATGGCACTTCAGCACTGCACTTAGCTATGTTGGCCTTAGGTATAGGAGCCGGAGATGAAGTTATTGTTCCGGCTAATACCTTTATAGCCACCGCATGGGGTGTATCGCATAGCGGAGCTACACCGGTGTTTGTTGATTGTGATAAGGATACCTGGGAGATTGATACAACAAAAATTGAAGAAAAAATAACTCCTAAAACCAAGGCAATTATTGGTGTGCATTTATACGGTATGCCATTTGATATTGATGAAGTAAAAAGGATAGCCGATAAACATAAATTATTTCTGGTGGAAGATGCCGCCCAGGCGCAAGGTTCGAAATATAAAGGCAAAGTAGTTGGCGGTATCGGAGAAATGGCGTGTTTTAGTTTCTATCCTGGGAAAAACCTTGGCGCATGTGGTGAAGCCGGAGGAATTACAACGAACAATGAGACGTATTACAAGCATTTACAAAGCCTGCGTAACCATGGTTCTCAGGTTCGTTATTACCATGATGAAATTGGGTACAATATGCGTATGGGTGGGTTAGAGGCAGCATCTTTACAGATTAAGTTAAAATATCTTGATTCATGGAATAACCGCCGTAGAGAAATTGCTAAGATGTATTTTGATGGGATTAAGAACGAGAAGATCAAAATGCAGAAGCAACCTTCTTGGGCCGATTCTAATTTTCACTTGTTTGTTATAACAACCGAAAAGAAAGAGGATTTTGTTAAGCATTTACAATCAAATGGAATCAATCCTGCATTTCACTATCCTGTTCCATGTCATTTACAAAAGGCATATGCCAATCTTGATTATAAAAAAGGCGATCTTCCAAATTCAGAATATCTGGCTGACCATTGCGTATCTTTACCAATGTATGCTGAATTAGCTAACGAACAAGTACAAATTGTAATAAATAAAATCAACAAATTCTAAACCTTGAAAGATATTCTGATTTTTTCTGTGATTGTATTTCTTCATAAAATATATAATAAGCGTTAGTACAAATGAACCCGAACTTTCTTTTTATTGGCGGTACTAATAGAGGTTATCGGGTACTGACTGCATTATTATTACAAGGATATCTTCCAAAAAAATGTTTCATTTTAAAAGAAGATGATCATGAAGACGTCAAAGTTGCTGAAGAAATTAGTTTGATGTGTAAAAAACATAATATTGATTGTTCTATACGTAAAAAATTATTAGATGAAGATGATAAATACATCATGGCAAATCAATTTGATTTTGCAGTGGTTTGTGGCTGGAGAACTATAATAAATCCTAAGCTGATTAAAAATTTTGGCCTTGGATTAATTGCCGCACATGATTCTTTATTGCCTAAGTACAGGGGATTTGCGCCTATTAACTGGTGTATAATAAATGGAGAAAAGAAAACCGGGGTTACACTATTTTTGATTGATGAAGGAGAGGTTGATTCAGGCCCTGTAATAAGTCAGCGGGAAATAGTTATCAAGCCGGATGAATATGCGATTGATGTTTATGAAAAAGTAACCAATACCACAATAGAACTTTATACCGAATTTTTTTCTACCATAGCCAGTGGTGCAAAAGTTATTTTAAAAGTGCAAGACGAACAGGAAGCCTCATATACTTGTAAGAGAACCCCTACCGATGGAAAAATTGATTGGAATGAAAAGTCTGACATAATTATTAATTTGATCAGAGGTATTGCTCATCCATATCCCGGTGCATATTGTTATTTTAATTCCACAATGTATCACATTCGTAAGGCAGTTTTGGGAAAAAGCAATATGAAAAACTATTCGGGAAGAATACCCGGAAGGGTTATTAATATATCCGGAGATGGAATCGAGGTTCTTTGTGGCCAGGGTAGTGTACTTATTCAGGAATGGGAAGATAAAAAGGGAAATAATATTTGTATCCCTTCAGAGAATATTAAATCTATAACAGCAACCCTTTCCTGATGAGTGTAAAAGTTTCTATAATAATTCCATTTTTAAATGAAGAAGAAGGAATGCCTTCTTTATTGGAAGCTTTAAATCAATACATAAAATCGCTTATTGATTTCAAAGTAGAAGTTATTTTTGTGAATGATGGCTCTACCGATAATTCTATGAAAGTATTGAAACAGTCGATGCCATTGCAATTTGAAGCCAAGGTAATATCACTTTCAAAAAACTTTGGTTCTCATGCCGCATTAAGATCTGGAATACTAAATGCTTCAGGAGATTATATTGTATTCATGTATGCCGATCTGCAAGATCCGTTAGAGATTATTGGCAGCCTATATCATAAATGTAAAGAAGGCTGTGATATAGCCTGGGCTATGAGAAGAAATACAAATAATAGCTTTATAGAACAAAAATTCTCTATGTTTTATGCGGCCATGATGAAGAAATACGCCATGGCTAATTATCCGCAAAAGGGGTTTGATGTTGTAATGTTCGACAAAAAAGTACAATTTAACCTCAATGCTAATATGGAGGCAAACTCATCTATATTCCTCCAGATTCTTCAACTAGGGTATAAGCAGGAAACAATAGAATATGATAAGCAGGTCCGGAAAATAGGTAAATCAAAATGGACACTAAAGAAAAAAATAAAATTGTTTATTGATTCTTTCGTGGCTTTTTCATACGCACCTATAAGGTTTGTTACAATTATGGGCTTTGCTTTCTTTTTTATAGGGATATGTTGGACGGCCTATGTTATATTTCGGAAGTTTTTTGTGGGCGATATTGCCAGCGGATGGCCGGCGCTTATTTCTATATTATTTCTTGGTTTTGGTGTTACAAATATTTCGCTTGGCATTATTGCCGAATACCTTTGGCGCACATTAGATGCATCAAGAAAAAGGCCTGTTTTTATTATTGATGAAATAACAGAATTAAATAAACATGACAAGTAAAATAAACGGAGCCAGAATTTTAATTACAGGAGGAGCCGGCTTTATAGGGTCGTATGTTGTGGAAGAGCTATTGCCTCATAATCCTAAAAAAATTATGATCATTGACAACCTTATAAGGGGTAGTCATGAGAATATGAAAAATTTCAGTAAAGATCCGCGTGTGGAGTTTATATTGGGGGACTTGCGCGATACAGAATTGCTTGAAAAATGTATTTCACAATCTGATTATGTGTTTCATATGGGTGCATTGCGTATTAATTCTTGTGCAGCCGACCCAAAGGAAGGATTTGAAGTGATGCTGAAAGTGACTTTTGATGTTGCGCAATTGTGTGTAAAATATAAAATCAAGAAAGTTATTTATAGTTCCAGTGCATCAATCTATGGACTGGCACAACATTTCCCTACCCCAGAAAGTGATAACCCTTACGATAACCAAACATTTTACGGCGCTGCAAAAATGTGGGGCGAACAATTGTTCCGCAGTTATAAGTTTATGTACGGACTTGATTATGTTGCATTGCGCTATTTCAATGTATATGGACCAAGAATGGATACCGATGGAAAGTATACCGAAGTGATGATTAAATGGCTTGACTGTATACGCGATGGTAAACAGCCATTGATATATGGAGATGGTTCGACTTCTATGGATTTTGTTTATGTGTCGGATATTGCCAAGGCTAATGTTGCTGCGTTATTAGCTAATGTAACTGATAGCGCTTTTAATGTGGGCTATAACCGTGAAACTTCATTAAAGGAGTTATTAGAGCTTGTTTTGAAAGCAAATAACTCAGTGCTTGAACCTAAACACATGCCCGAAAATACTGTAAACCCGGTAAGCCGTAGATTGGCTGATACTTCAAAGGCATTAAATTTATTAAACTTTAAGGCTGAAGTTTCTCTTGAAGATGGATTAAAAAAACTTTCGACCTGGTATTTTGAAAAGCAAAAAGCAAAAACAACAGTATGATCCCTATAGCAAAGCCGTATTTAACTAAAGAAGAAGCCCAGGCTGCATACGATACGATTTTGACCGGTTGGGTTACACAGGGACCAAAGGTGCAGGAGTTTGAAGAAAAATTTGCTGCGTATGTGGGCTCTAAATATGCTGTAGCTGTTTCTAACTGCACCACTGCATTGCATTTATGTATGATTGTAGCCGGAATAAAAGCCGGTGATGAGGTTATATGCCCATCGATGAGCTACATTGCAACAGCTAATTCTATAAAATATGTTGGTGCTACACCTGTTTTTGCTGAGGTAAATGAAGATTACAACATTGACGTAAAACATGCCGAGTCATTAATTACACCACGTACTAAGGCAATATTAATAGTTCATCAAATAGGTATGCCTGCTGATATTGACGCATTTAAGGCACTATGTGCTAAGCATAAACTGTTACTTATTGAAGATGCTGCATGTGCTATAGGGTCAGCTTATAAAGGGAAGAAAATTGGTTCCCATTCAGATCTTGTATGTTTTTCTTTCCACCCAAGAAAGGTTATTACTACCGGAGATGGCGGTATGATAACTACTTCTCGTGAAGATTACAAGGATAGGCTTAAATTATTGCGCCAGCATGGTATGTCGGTTAGTGACAGAGTAAGGCATAGCTCTTCTAAAGTAATTTTTGAAGATCATATTGAAGTAGGGTATAACTACCGAATGACTGACGTACAAGCATCGATTGGTATTAAGCAATTAGAAAAACTTGATTGGCTGTTGGCAGAACGAAGGAAAATTGCCTTGAAATATAATGAGGCATTTAAAAGCATAGATAAGATAAGATTGCCTATAGAGAAAGAAGGATATTATTCAAATTATCAATCATTTTCAATTTATATTAAGGACAGTAAGGCAATTAACAGGAACGAATTAATGCAAGCACTTCTTGAAAAAGGAATTTCTACCCGCAGGGGAATTATGTGTACGCATAAAGAAACAGCTTATGCAGAAGAATATAAGTCGATTAAACTTCCGGTTTCAGAGGATTTGAATGGAAATAGTATATTGATTCCACTATTTGTGCCTATGACAGATGAAGAAGTAAATACTTTGGTTGACATGGTTAAAAAACAAATTAGTTAAGAGTTTACCGGAGATGTTTCAAAATAAAAGGAATGTAAATATTCTATTCGTTATTAGCCTGCTGCTTGCGTTAACGTATCGCGTTAAGATTGAAATTGCCTATCCAGATCTTAATTCAGATTATTACATACAGGCAATGCAAACCGAGGATTTTATTGAAGGGCACGGTTTTACAAGCAGGCATGTAAACCTTAAGGATATAAGTGACATTAAATATGTAACGAAGTCGTATACCTGGCCAGTTGGCTTATCATTGATTTTACTACCATTCTGTCAATTAACTAACCTTGTAAATGCAATAGTTATAGTACAAGTTCTAAGCATGATATTGTTATTATTCAGTTTGCTGAAAATATTTAAGGTACTTGGATTGAATAAGCTTACACTGTCTGTTTTTTTATTGTTTACTGTATTTAATCTATCTTATGGTTATTCATTTATTACTGACAAACTGGCCGCTGCCATATTTTTGTTCGCTATGGCCTTTGCATTAGAGGCAGGAATAGGTAAAAAGATAAGTATCGGAAAAGAGATAGTGATTGGCCTATTACTTTTTTGTGCCATGGCTTTACGGTATGCTTATATACCTAACATAGTAATAATACCTGTATTTCTTGCTTTTATTGGAATTGTTAAGCATGAGCGGAAGCTAATATATGCCGGATTGAAGATATTTGTAATGGCCGCAATACCTGCTTATATATTTTTCGGTATATATAAGATCAACCAGCAGCATACTGGTTTTATATCTCATCTGGTTCACTTTGATTTTAACTGGAGTTCATTAAAACAATGCAGTCCTTTTCCGTCGCGTACTTTTTTCAATCCTAGTGCCATATATGACCATGTGCCTCCAACTTCAAGTTTTAAGTTCTATCTTCTGGCCGAGTACATAATTTCAGCCCTGGTTCTTGGAGTTTTGTTCTGGTATTTTTTAGTGAAAAGAAATTGGTGGGAAAAAGTTAAAGCCGGTGATCCTATTGCCAACTTTACCACATTAAGCTGCCTTTCTTTTCTTGTTATTGGCCCATTTCTTGTATTTAATACATTAACTACAGTAGAGGGGAATACTTTATACGAAACCCGCTACTTTATTATGCTCATATTGATTATTCAGATTCTGTTTTTCACATTGATGGATGAGGTTATTAAAAAAACAGTGGTTGTAAAAGCAATTCCCGTTTTTGTATGGAGTTTGTGTGCTTTTTCCACCGTTTATAGTATCGGAATTAGTATAAGTGTTTTGACTAATGCATGGCATGATGTAAATTTTAAAGAACAGGCCTATTATTGGAATAAAATGCAGTATAAGTGGTATAATGTGTTGAATACAGATGCTCAAAATAACAAAGGCGTAAATATTATTGTAACCAGCTACGATGAAAAATTCTTTAACGGGCCACCGGGATATTCAAACTCAGCGTGTACTACAGAGAAATATGACTCATTAATAGATGGGAATTTTCATCATTCCAAACCGGTAATTATTTATGCTCTGATACCTGATTCACTTAATGCGAGGGAAAGGAATTTTATTTCAATACGTGGAGCCAAGCAGGTTTTAAAATCAGATCAGGGAGAGGTATACCGTGCTTTTTTGAAGTAAACCGGAAAACGAAACTGATATACTAACTATTAGTTACACTGTCAGGTTTTTACTTTTTTAAATACTACTCAATACTTTCTTACTGCCTTGTTGAGTCCGTATGTATTTACTCCTATTCCGCATGGCTCCGGAAAGCCACACGATCAGGTGTTGGGTCTCAACCTTACTTAACTCAGTATGCCCGTCTCCATTTTTAGGGGACTCGTACAGGTATATCTTATTAGCGACATCGAATGTTTTGATGCTAAATGCATCATTATCCAATACCATATCGCTATTCTGCCCCAATACAATAGTTGACTTTTGCAAGTCATTTATTAGCTCAGTAATGCTTGCAGTGTCATTTTGCAGATCAATTGAAATTGTGCGGAAATCTGATTGATAGCCTTCATTTGGAAAGGTTATACAAACAAATAGGTCAGAACTACCGTGGTTAGCCCAGATGTTTTGCTGTACGGAACAGTCCATTGTACCAATTTTTGCCCTGGTTAAATAAGTAGGTTTTGGTTGTGCAAGTAACGAAACGCTTACGAGCATTGCAGAAAATATCAGTTTAGTTTTCATAAGATGTTGTTGTATTGTTTAACCCTCAATTAAATATACAACACAAAATTAGGTACGGTAAACCGGAAATAAAATGTCGGTTATCAGTCCTTAATTATGATTGAAATCATGTAAAATATCTAAGAAGGATTAAATTTGTACTACTTCAAAAATAAAGGAAGATGCAAACAAAATATTCAACAGTTGAAGAATACCTGGCTTTACAACCAAGCAAGGTTAGAGCCGATTTAGAACAGATCAGGCAGGTAATGAAAAAGGCCGCACCCAAGGCTGAAGAAGTAATTAGTTATAAAATGCCTGCTTTAAAATACCATGGGATGATTGCCTGGTACATTAATAGAAAAGATTATTGCGGTATTTATGTGCGACCAAGGGTGCTCAATGAGTTTAAAAAAGAGCTGGAACCTTATAGAAAGACAAAGTCAGCTTTGTATATACCATACGACAAACCCTTACCTAAAAAATTGATAACGGAAATAGTTAAATGTGCGGTTAAAATGAATCTGGATGATGATGTGGTAAAGGGTAAAAAGGCTAAGAAGTAAGAATATGACCATTGCTGACCTTGCCCATCACCGATTAGTAAACCAGCAGCTTGCAGAGAAGAAATGCAGCTCCGTTAAAGAACTTGTCGGTTGCCTGGGTGCCATACAGGCGCAAGATTATCACATGGCTAAATGGGCAATTGGTGTTCGCTTGAAAAAAAGCACCGATGTATTGATTGAACAGGCTATTGATAATGCGGAGATAATACGCACGCATGTGTTAAGGCCTACCTGGCATTTTGTTGCTGCAACCGATATCCGTTGGATGCTTGAGTTGACAGCACCCCATGTACGAACAATTTTAAATTCAAATGGTAACAGGCTAGGCCTTACCGAGAAGGTGTATGGTAAAAGCCACGATATAATTGTAAAGCAATTAATGGGTGGTAAGCAATTAACCAGGGAAGAGTTGATGGCAGAGCTCAAAAAGAATAAAATTGCAACCAACGACCTGAGGGCTTTACATATTATGATGCGTGCTGAGTTGGACGGAATAGTTTGCAATGGGCCAAGAAGAGGTAAACAGTTTACCTATGCTTTGATGGATGAAAGAGTACCCAAAGCAAGAAAAATGGATAGGGAAGAGGCTCTTTCAAAACTAGCAACCATATATTTTACAAGCCATGGACCGGCTACCGTAAACGATTTTGCCTGGTGGAGTGGCTTGAAAATGGTTGATGCAAAACTGGCAATAGAATTGATCAAAGCAAATTTTGATTCATGTATTATAGAGGATAAAACGTATTGGTTTAAAGACTCAGGACTAAAGAAGAAGAAACCGGAAGGCATTTATTTTCTGCCTGCATTTGATGAATACATTATAAGTTATAAGGATAGGACAACTGTTATGGAGCCCGAAATGTTGAAAAGCGCTATTCTGAAAAATGCAATATTTAAACCTATTTTGGTTATTAATGGTAAGGTAGAAGGTATCTGGACCAGAACTGTAAAGAAAGATAGAGTAGAAGTAGAGCTTAATTTTTTCAAATTCGCTAACAAAGTGAATAAAAAAGTGCTGGAGAATGCCCTTGAATCATATGGGCATTTTATGGGAAATAATGTTCAATTAAAAATTAATTCCCACTAAATGTTAGATTTGCAATAGCAATTAAAATCTGAACTATGAACAGACTTATCCCCATAAAATCAGTTAACGATATTCCTGATGAATATAGAGACACCCCTATTGGATTGTTATTGGAATATCATAATCTCGATCGCCCTTTTGGAACTTACCAGAATGCTGAAATGCTGGTGGGTATGTGTATGGATAACCGCAAGCATTTGCATATGCCCGATAACTTTTCATTTATCATCCGCACAGGTGGAGCAAACTTGCGCTACAGTGAATTTAATGTGTCATTTGCTGTGGCCATAGGGCATGTAGGGCACATGGCCTTGATAGGGCATAACCATTGTGGAATGGTGAACCTTGCATCGAAGAAAAAAGAGTTTATAAGTGGCCTTATGCAAACCGGTGGATGGAATAATGAATTGGCGGAAGATCAGTTTATGAATTTTGCACCGATGTTTGAAATTATAAATGAAATTGATTTTACCCTGAGTGAAGTCAAGAGATTAAGACTCCGTTACCCGAAAGTTAAAATAGCACCCATGCATTACCTGGTTGAAGATAACCAGTTGTACCTGATTAAAGAAAACTAAATATGACAAAGCTTGTGGTTAAAAGCGAAATAGTTATAAATGCCCCGGCTGCAAAGGTGTGGGATGCATTAACCAAACCTGAACAAACCAAGAAATATATGTTCGGTTGCGAAACTGTATCGGAGTGGAAAGCAGGAAGTGAATTGCTTTGGAGAGGTAGCTATGAAGGTAAAGAAATGGTTTTTGTAAAAGGCAGGATATTGGAAATTAAAGCGCCAAGCTTATTAAAATATACTGTAATAGACCCGAACGCCAGTTACCCTGACATTCCTGAAAACCATTTGAATGTTACCTACGAAGTAACCGCACAGGGCAATCAAACTAAGTTAGTTGTAACACAAGATGGCTTTGAAGGTGCTGCTGAAGGCGAAAAAAGATATAAGGATACTTATAACAATGGCGAAGGCTGGAACCCTATATTGGTTCAGATAAAAAAGATAGTAGAAGAAAATTAAATCTCTGTTGAATTATTGGGATTTAATTTTATTTCTTTTCTTAATATAAATTTGAAATTCAGTATTAGAATAACCTGAATATTCATCCAGTTTTTGTTTTATAAGTGCCTCCCATTTACGTTGGGCTGTTGTGTCATTTGAATGATTTGTTTCTTTGTCATATCTATCTTCTACATTATTAGCTTCCTTGTAAACTAAATTAAAGATAGCGGTTGTCTGATTGAATTTTATTAAAGTAGTATCAATTAGTTTTTTTCTAAGGACTCTGGCATACCATTCCCAGATATCAAAATGACCTTGCTCATGCTTCAAGCCTCTTTCGGTTAAAGCATTAATATCTTCACTCTTAGAAGATAGATTTTTATCATAAAAGGCATATATAACTACTGACACCGTACTATCTTTTTTTTGTTCAAAATCACTCTTTATCCCTCCATCAAGCAGGGCAAGTTCATTAGCTCCCGTACTTAATTTCTTTTTAAAATCACTCCATTTAAGTTTTTCATTTGGAGTCCATTTCACTTCGTTTTGAAATAGAATCCCAATAAAAGAAAACAGAAACACTATGATGACTAATAAATACTTCATAAAAAAAACTACTGGTTTCTAAAAAACTAAGTATCTCTAACTTTCTTTCTCAATAAACTTAATTCCCAGGCTTTCCAATTCTTTTAAAAGAGGAGTATAGATCTCTTTAACTATTGGAATACAAACACCCTTCAGGTTTATTTGCCCGTTTAAGATCAGCTTGGTAAGTATACCAATAGGTAAGCCTACTGTTTTAGCCATGGCAGTGTGAATGGCATCATCGCCTTTCACAACAAGTGATGAGTGAATGCTTTTCTTTTTGTTGTTTATCTCGTATTCAAACTGGTGCTGCATAACAATCATATCTATATCACCATCCTTCAGTTTCCATTTCTCTTCAAGTAATGCCTGCAGTATTTGTGCCGGTGAAACACCTTTTAGTTTAATAGGTATCTCATTGAATATACCCAGCCATTCAAGCATTCCCATAATCTTTCCGTCTGCAGGTATGCCAACGTATGCAGCCAATCTCTTTTTAATATCTCCGCTACTTTGGGGGAGAAATGAATCAGTAAATTCTTTCCAGTTCATTTTCTCAGACCCTTCTACATGATAGGTATCGTCAGTCATTCCCAATTGCACAAATACGTTCCATGCCTCGCAATAATAAGGCATACGCAATGTGCCACGTATCATGGTGGGAATATTCTCAATTGAATAGATGCTCCGGTAGCTCAGTGAATCACGGTTTGCATAGGCTTCAAAATCACCGTGCCCTTCCACATTTATTTTTTCGGTACGTGTAAAAAGCTTGTGATATGGTAAATAGGCATACTTGCCATTCTCAATATATTTTGCTGTGCCTTGCCCTGCTAATATTACGTTACGGGGTGCCCAGGTAAATTTATATCCCCATGGGTTATCGTTCGATTCAGGTGCAACTAATCCACCGCAGTACGATTTAAAGCTAAGCAGTTTTCCACCTTCAGCATGCACATGGTCTATTACTTTCATGGCCGATGCATGGTCAATACCCGGATCGAGGCCTGCTTCATTCATCAATATAATGCCTGCTTTACGTGCTTCTGCATCTAATTCCTTCATTTCAGGTGAAACATAGGAAGCCGTAACCATGGATTTTTTTAACTCAACACATACCTTCGCAATCTGCGGGTGCAAAAATGCAGGCAGCATTGATATTACAATATCAGTCCTCTCAATTTCTTCGCGTGTACGTTTGGTATCAGCAATATCTAGGGCAATGGGCCTGGAACATTTATGCCCTTGTGTTTTTAATTGAACTAACTCAACAGAAGAATCTGCAACCGTTATTTCGTAGTTGTATAATTCAGCTGCCTTTAATAGATATTGTATGAGCGATGAGGCTGAACGGCCTGCACCGAGTATAAGTACTTTTTTCATTTCACTTCAAAATCCAGTAGTTTTTCATCTTCCAAATATGCTTCTAGCCTGTCGCCGATCTGCACAGGACCAACACCTACAGGTGTTCCGGTATATATAAGGTCGCCTTGGCGCAGGGTTACAAAACCCGATACGTATTCTATAATGGCATCGAAATTAAAAATAACATCCTTGGTATTTCCTTCCTGTACTTTTTTGCCATTAATATCTAGGCGGAAGGAGATATTATTGATGTCTTTGTAATGAGCGAGTGGCATAAGCTTCCCAATCACACCTGAGCCATCAAATGCTTTTGCTTTTTCCCATGGCAAGCCTTTTGCCTTGCATTGCGCCTGAAGGTCACGTGCGGTAAAATCAATGCCCACACTTACTTCGTCGTAGTATTTATTGGCGAACTGTTTTTGAATGTTCTTGCCATTCTTGCACACTTTTAATACCACTTCTACTTCGTGGTGTACTTCTTTCGAAAACGATGGATAGTAGAAAGGTTGGTTATCTTTTATAAGTGCGGTATCGGGTTTCATAAAGAAAACAGGCTCCGTTGGAGTTTCCGCTTTCATTTCCTTGGCGTGCTCTGCATAATTACGTCCAATGCAAATTATCTTCATAGGCTTTAATTTGAATGTGGTAAATATACGGATAAGCAGTTAGGTGATACGTAATTTCCATTGCCTTATAAGAACGGGTAGTATGAGATTATATTTTTGGGCGTTCCCCTTCGGGTCGGGCTTTACGCTACAACTCCGCGCTGCGCTTGCGGGGTTTCCGCTGCAATCCCTAACGCAAACTATATCGGTCGCTCTACCTATTATTTCAGCCCGTCACGTATTTTCTTTGGCAGGCTATCGCGCACCAGTTCGTAGGAATGATCGATGATATCGCGTATTTGTTGCAGGCTTAAGTTACCATCGGTGTGTACTGTATTCCAGTGTTTTTTATTCATGTGCCAGCCCGGCTTTATTTCATCGTGTTGCTCGCGCAATTCAATGGCTCTTTCGGGGTCGCACTTGGCATTGAACCGATTGGGTTCATTTAAACTGGTTATGAGAAAAATTTTGCCCATTACCTTAAAAACCAAGGTGTATTCATCAAATGGAAGAGCCTCCGTAGTACCTCTTTTCTTCAGGCAATATTCGCGCAACTCTTCAATATTCATGCTATATTATTTATGGATCTTAGCCCGCACTCCATTGTAGGCATCCTTAAACTCTTTCGAATCAGGTTTTTGTGTCATGGCATGAGCATAATCGTCAGCCGCTTCTCTAAACTCTTTTATTTGCTCGTAGCAATTGCCGCGTGCAAAGTATGCCATAGTATAGGATGAATCGGTTTGTATAGCCCTACTGAAATGTTTAATAGCGTCACTGAAATTATTTTGTAGATAATCTATATAGCCAATGTTATAGTGAGCGAATTTGTAATTGGAGTCTACTACCAACAACTGGTTGTAAGCATCCAAAGCCTTAGGGTAATCCTGCCCTTGCTGGTAGAACATACCCTTGTCATAATAAGGTTCTGCGCTGCGCGGGTCAATATTCAGTGCAGAGTTGAAATAATCTATGGCATGCACATCTCCTTTGCGAGAATAAATAAGCCCCAGTTGAATATAGGCATCAAAGTACGATGAGTTTTGTTCTGTGGCAGTCTGCATACTTGATATTGCTTTTGCCGTATCATGTATTTCAAGGAATACCAGCCCCTTCATAAAATATGCTTTTGCCAGATGGTTATTAACCTTCAGTGCTTTATCTGAAAGATCCATGGCTTCTTTGTATTTCTTTACATAGAAATAAATTTCGCCTAGTTTTAATAATGCTTCGGTATTGGTAGGGTTAAGTGAAACGCATTTTTCAAATGCCGCTTTTGCTTCACGGGTATGCCCCATTATAAAATCCAGATCGGCAAGGCTGTTGTAATAAGAATCTTTAGTGCTGTCTATCTTAACAGCTTGTGTAAAATCTGCCAGGGCAGGAGCAAGGATCTTTTGTAATACTTCCAGTTTACCTCTGTTCCAGTATGCATCGGCATCGGCAGCATTGGTATTTATGCGGGTAGTAAGCGCATTTATCTTAGGGCTTAACGTATCAACAGCAACATGGCTTGTATCGCCATGTTGCTGTGCTACTTGTTTGCCTGTATTATTTCTGCAAGCTGAAAAGAACAATACTGTTCCGACCAGCCCTAGAAGTATAGAGCGGTAAACTAAACTCATTCTGCTTTATTCGCAATGATCGCGTCTTTAATTTTTAGTTCTATTTCCTCAGCCAGTTCAGGGTTGTCGTTGAATATCTGTTTAACAGAATCCCTTCCTTGTCCAAGTCTTGTTTCGCCATAGCTGAACCATGCACCACTCTTTTTGATCACGTTCTTTTCTACACCAAGGTCAACTATTTCACCAACCTTAGAAACGCCTTCACCGTAAAGAATATCGAATTCTGCTAAGCCGAACGGAGGGCACACTTTATTCTTAACCACCTTAACACGTGTGCGGTTACCAATAATTTGCTCGCCTTCTTTCAACTGGCCAATGCGGCGGATATCCAACCGAACTGATGCGTAGAACTTAAGTGCATTGCCACCGGTTGTTGTTTCAGGATTACCGAACATAACACCGATCTTTTCACGCAACTGGTTAATGAATATGCAACATGCACCTGTTTTGCTGATGGTTCCGGTAAGCTTACGCAATGCCTGTGACATTAACCTTGCCTGTAAACCCATAACTGAATCACCCATTTCTCCTTCAATTTCGCTACGTGGAGTAAGTGCAGCTACCGAGTCAATTACTATAATATCTATAGCGCCAGAACGGATAAGGTTCTCTACTATTTCAAGGGCTTGCTCGCCATTATCAGGTTGAGAGATAAGCAGGTTGCCGATATCTACTCCTAATTTTTGCGCGTAAAAACGATCGAATGCGTGCTCAGCATCTACAAAGGCAGCAATACCACCATTCTTTTGTACATTGGCAATAGCATGCAATGCCAGGGTTGTTTTACCAGAAGATTCAGGCCCATATATTTCTACAATACGTCCCTTAGGGTATCCGCCAACACCCAGTGCAAGGTCAAGCGTAAGCGAACCTGTTGAAATTACTTCAATGCTTTCACCTGCCGCATCGCCCATTTTCATAATGGTGCCCTTACCGTAGGTTTTTTCAATTTTTTCAATGGTTAATTGAAGTGCCTTCAGTTTCTCTTTTGCCGCTTCTTTTGCTGCGTCTTTCTTTTCTGCCTTTTCGATCTTCTCGATCTTTTCTGGTTTTTCTGCTACTTTTTCCATGGTACTTGTTGTTTAATTGAAGTTAAAGATATATAATTATGTGTTGATTTTTGCGTATTAGTTTTGAACAGTTTCTTCTTATTTTTTAATCCTTTCAAATTCAATTTTCAGTTCTCTCAGCATACCCATAATGCTTTCTAAATTCAATTCTTCAGGTTTATTTTTTGAGGTGTTAATGGCGCATTGGTATTCCCAGATTTCCAATACATCTTCAGCTTTTACTTTATACGGTTCATATACTTTATTGTCAGAATGAAGGCTAAGGGTACCATCATCTTTCATATTGCTGAATACTCTTTTGTAAACCAGTCCTTCATCACGGGTAACCAATACGTATGTTTGTCCATCCTTTACTTCCCTGATCGATTCCATATACTTACCAATAACAAAACTTCCGTTGGCTAAGGGAGGCATAGAATCTCCTTTTATAGGGAAAGCCCGGTGCTTGCCTACAGGTAAAAAAGGAAAGTTCATGTGCTGGAGGCTTTCAATATATTCCGGATCTGCATAACCATTAAGATACCCCGCCTGCGCTTTAACAGGAACTACTTCAACTAGGTCATGGCCATCTTTGTTTACCAGTATTGGGAACAATATTCTGTTCTCACCCACCTTCATCAGGTCTTCGGGTTTGGTTTTCGATAAGTTGGCGCGCAGGAGGGCATCAATGGCAACATGGAAATAGTCTGCTATTTTTATTAGCAAGTCATAAGGTGGTTCTGCCCTACCTTCTTCGTATGATGCTAAACGTGCACGTTGGATGAGTAATACGTCTGAAAGTGTCTGCTGTGAAAGCTTTCGCATTTCCCTGAGCGCTTTTATATTCTTATCTATTCGTGACATTGATGATTAATTTAGTACAAACATACTAAGAAAATCATCAATCAAAATAAATGAGTGCTATTATTTTTAGCAATACAATGTAACTAATTGATTTTCAGAAATAAAAAATATTGCAGAAAAGACACGTTTCTTAGCAAAGGAGATCGTATTGATGAAAATCTTAGCAAACGTGGCTTAAAAAGTCCATATTCAGCATAATCGTTATTTTTGTATCTAATATAGAATAGTGTGAAGATATCGAAAGAGGTAAAAACAGGAGTCTTAGTAGTGGCAGCCTTGGCTATGCTGATATATGGGCTCAATTTCCTGAAAGGCATAAATATCTTTTCTCATACTAAAAAACTATACGCTGTATACGATCACGTTGAAGGCTTACTTCCTTCAAGCCCTGTATTGATAAATGGATTTCACATTGGGCAGGTTGAAGAACTTAAGTTAGAACCCAACTCTTCTGGCAAGGTTTTGATATCTATGATCATTACCAATAATGATATTCAGATACCTAAAAATTCAGTTGCACGTATAACCAGCGATTTTTTCGGTAATAAGGCTATACAGATAGAGCTAAGTAAGGATACTGTTACAGGGAAGCTTCTGGATGCATCTATAGTAAAGGACAAGGATACACTGGCAGCTGCTAATGAAACCACCCTAAAAGATCAGGTAAGTGCTCAGGTATTGCCATTGAAAAATAAAGCGGAAGAATTAATGTCGACCATTGATTCGACAATGGGAATTATAAGAGGTGTGTTCAATAAAAAAACGCAAAACAACCTAACCCAGAGTATTGAAAGCATAAATATTTCCTTGAAGCATTTTGAAACATTATCGGCCAACATGGATGAGTTGGTTGCAACACAGAAACAACGCATAGGCGATATATTTGTTAAGATAGATGAGATATCGACCGACCTTGCAAAGAACAGCAAGCAATTAGGTAATGCAATAAATAATATTGCAAATATTACCGATTCACTTTCGAAATCGAAATTGAAAGATGCTGTTAATAACGCTGACAGCACCTTGTACTATACAGCACAAGTGTTTAAGAAAATAAACAGCGGAAAAGGATCACTGGGTATGTTGGCTAACGATACCACATTATATAACAGGTTAAGTGGAACATCACTGCAACTTAACTTGCTGTTACAAGATATGAAAGCGCATCCGAACAGGTATGTTCACTTCTCACTTTTCGGGTCAAATAATTGATAAGCTATTTGTAATATGATATCGCAAATAATTTTCACACTTATACTTATTACTGCCATTGTAATGTTTACCATGGCAGTGCGCAAAATAAGCCGCAATATTAAATTGGGTAAGCAATTCGATCGCACCGACCGTTCTGGTGACAGATGGAGAGCCATGTTTATGGTTGCTATTGGCCAATCGAAAATGGTAAAGCGCCCGTTTGCCGGTATATTGCACATATTCGTTTACCTGGGTTTTGTAATTATAAATATTGAAGTAGTTGAAATATTAATTGATGGCGTTGCCGGTACACATCGTGTGCTTTCATTCTTAGGTCCGTTATATACGTTCCTTATTTCGTGCTTTGAATACCTGGCGGTTGCGGTAGCAGTTGCATGTGCCATCTTCCTTATTCGCCGTAACATAGGCAGGTTGAAGCGTTTCTGGAGCAAGGAAATGACAACATGGCCACGTACCGATGCAAACATTATTCTTACAACTGAAATATTACTGATGTGTGCTTTCTTAACCTTAGATGCATCGGATACGCTTATTCAACGATCAGCAAATGCTGCATATGGTGGTTTCCCGATAAGTAATTTAATGTTGGGAATGTTTTCGGGCTCATCTATTCCTACGCTTGAATTTGTAGAACATTTTTGCTGGTGGTTCCACATTATCGGCATTTTGGCATTTCTTAACTATGTGCCATACTCAAAGCACTTCCATATTTTATTGGCATTCCCCAATGTGTATTATTCAAACCTTAATCCGAAGGGAGAATTTACAAACCTGGAATCGGTTACACGCGAAATAAAATTAATGCTCGACCCAAGCAGTGCCCCACCGGCTACCGATCAACCGGTAGCGCCTGAACGCTTTGGTGCAAAGGATATTTTTGATCTTAGCCGCATACAACTGATGAATGCATATTCCTGCACTGAGTGCGGACGTTGTACATCGAGCTGCCCGGCTAACCAGACCGGCAAAGCCTTATCGCCACGTAAAATAATGATGGATACACGCGACAGGCTGGAAGAGGTTGGAAAGAATATTGATAAGAATGGAAAGTTTGTAGATGACGGCAAGTCACTACTCTTTAATTATATAACGCCTGAAGAAGTGTGGGCATGTACATCGTGCAATGCATGTACGGAAGAATGCCCTGTGAATATTGACCCACTTGCCATTATTGTTGACCTGAGAAGATTCCTTGTAATGGAGCAATCTGCTCCTCCGCAGGAATTACAACTTATGATGAATAATGTAGAGAACAACGGCGCGCCATGGCAGTTCCCTGCATCGGACAGGTTGAACTGGACGAGTGCTTTATAAAGACTACTTAATACGGTCAAATAAGAATTTACCGGCTACCCCTGACTCACCATCTCCACCAATTTGTCCCGGTAGTACTCCTGCAAAATCTGCATTCCCTCCTGCACCACCTTTACCGGCATCTATATTTATAGTAATAGTAGGTGTTACACCGACATATTTTATGTAAACATACCCTCCACTTCCTCCTGCTCCACCGCCCCCTGATCCTCCGCTAAATACATTCCGTATTCCACTCGCTTCAGTAAAAGGTACCTCTCCGCCATTTCCACCATTCGTGCCACTTGCATTTATTGTCCCCTGCCCGGTTACAGAATGCATTGCTTTTATAAATAATAATCCGCCATTTTTCCCCCTCGTGCCACCACTTGCGCCGGTAGCCGTTTCCATGTCATCACCGTTATTACCATACAGTCCCACTCCCGGTGTTTTTTTATAGTGATTTGGTTGGGTATATGTTACACTCCCGCCATATCCACTCATAGTATCATTGGCATCGCCTCCGGTATCTACCTGCCTCGGGCAACAATAAATAAATCCTGTTCCACCGCCACCTCCGCCATTACCATTGTATTGCAAGCCTCCTAAACCAGGGTAAGCAATACCTCCCGTTGAACTGCCATTGCCGCCATTACCTCCTTGGCCTTGAATGATCTTGTATGAAAAAAATGGAATGGTCTTATTTCCCAGGCTATCGGGTAACATTAGCTGCCAATTTATATTAACCGCATATTCTCTATTCATATTCTGAACCTCAATGGTTCCGTTTAAAATGAAAGAGCCTTTACAACCTATTATAGTCCATGGATTACCTATGCCTGTATAGTCATCTATTACGAGTTTGCCTCTTTTATCAATTTCAATACTATCATAATCGGCTTCTGCTCCGCAAGGTATATGGTATGTAACGCCTTTAGTAATATGAAGAAATTTTATTGACTGATAACCCTTTCCAAACGGCCAGCCCGATGAAGACTGAGCATGGCATTCCAGGCAGACTAATGTAAAAAGAAATAAACAGCAATACTTGTATGAAGTTACAATCATGTGGTTATGAATTTTAACTGT
>JABCZY010000032.1 GCA_013289395.1 Bacteroidota bacterium | reverse complement strand
TCATATTTATCATTACCGGTGCAATACTATCTGTGCTGCCGCTTGTCCAGTTATAGGCAAATGGCCCTGCGCCTACTGCATGCGCAGTTAAGGTATCGGCATTGCCGCATGTATGGTGTACATGCCCACTTACCGAAACAGCCGGTGAAGAATTAACCCCGATAACAATAGATGTATCTTTTGCACATGTTCCATTACTTATGGTAACAGAATAGGTTGTGACACTTGAAGGATGTACAATTATTGTATCATTGACCCCGCCTGTATTCCACATATATACTGTACCGCCAGAGGCAGTAATGGTGTCGGCTACGCCATTGCATGTAGCATTTTTACCTGTTAAAGTTATAACAGGGTATGCATTAACTGTAACTACAACCGTTTGTGCAGCACTGTTACATCCGCTTGCTGATAAACCTGTTACAGTATATGTTGTTGTGTTTGCAGGTTTTGCTGTAACTACAGAATCTGTTGTTGAGCTTAAATTCGTATTGGGTGTCCATACATATGTTGCTGTACCGTTACATGTTAATACAGAAGAATCACCCAGGCATATTGATGTTGGGCTAGCCAATGCAGTTATCACAGGTGTTGGGTTTACCATTACAACTACAGTATCTGTTGCACTACAGCCACTGGCAACTGAACCGGTAAGCGTATATGTTTGTGTTGTTGTAGGGTTCGCAATTACCGATGTTCCTGTTGTGGCACTTAAGCCCGTTGCAGGTGCCCATGTGTATGTTGTTGCACCACTGCCCGACAGGGTTGTAGTATCTCCTGCGCATATTACTGTTTTAGTTGCTGAAACTATTACCGTAGGGCTTGAGTTTACAGTTACAGTAACCGTTTGCACAGCACTGTTACATCCCGCTGAAGTACCGGTAACGGAATATGTAATTGTACTTGCTGGGCTTGCAGTAATTGAAGATCCTGTTGTGGCACTTAAATTAGTATTAGGTGACCATTGGTAAGTTGTGGCGCCACTACCTGTTAAGGTTGCTGTGCCACCCGGGCATATGGCCGTTGGGTTTGCCGAAGCTATTACTGTAGGTGTTGGATTTACAGTTAAGATAACTGTTTGTGGTATACTGTTACATGCGCCGTTGGTACCCGTAACGGAATAGGTTACAGTGCTTACAGGGTTTGCAGTAATTGAAGAACCTGTTGTGGCACTTAAACTGGTATTGGGTGTCCAGGTATAGGTTGCGGCACCACTGCAAGTTAAGGTTGCAGAACCGCCAGGACATATTGCCGTTGGATTTACTGAAGCTGTTACAACAGGTGCCGGGCTTATGGTTACAACCACTGTAGCCGTTGAATTACAACCGCTGGCAACAGAACCTGTAACTGTATATGTTTGTGTTGTTGTTGGATTCGCAATTACAGATGTTCCTGTTGTAGCACTTAAACCCGTTGCAGGTGCCCACGTGTATGTTGTGGCGCCACTACCCGACAGAGTTGTAGTATCAGCCGGGCATATTACTGTTCTTGTTGCTGAAGCTGAAACTGTAGGCGTTGGGTTCACAGTTAAAGTAACCGTTTTCACTGCACTATTACATCCTGCTGAAGAACCGGTAACAGAATATGTAATTGTACTTATAGGGCTGGCAGTAACTGAAGAACCTGTTGTTGCACTTAAATTAGCATTAGGTGCCCATAAGTACGTTGTAGCGCCACTACCTGTTAACGTTGCTGCGCCACCCCGGCATATGGCCGTTGGGTTCGCCGAAGCTGTTACTGTAGGTGTTGGATTTACTGTTACCGTAACTTTTTGAACCGTACTGTTACATGTGCCGGTAGTTCCCGATACGGAATATGTTATTGTGCTTGCAGGGTTTGCAGTAATTGAAGCACCTGTTGTGGTACTTAAACTGGTATTGGGTGTCCAGGTATAGGTTGTGGCGCCACTGGCGGTTAAGGTTGCAGAACCACCCGGGCATATTGCCGTTGGGCTGGCTGAAGCCGTAACTGTAGGTGTTGGATTTACCGTTACAACTACTGTAGCCGTTGCATTACAACCATTGGCAGCTGTACCGGTAAGCGTATATGTTTGTGTTGTTGTTGGCTTGGCTATTACTGTTGTTCCTGTAGTTACATTAAGACCTGTTGCCGGCGCCCATGTATATGTTGTTGAAGAACCGCCTGCCGTTAAACTTACCGAGGCACCATTGCAAATTGTAGCTGTACCCGTTGGAGTTATGCTTATGGTTGGTAAAGGATTTACAGTTATGGTAGCTGTAGCTGAATCAAAGCAGCTTCCGTTCGATCCCATTACTTTATATGTAGTAGTGGAAGCCGGTTGTGCGTTTACTATGGATCCTGTATCAGCCTTCAGGCCTATGGTAGGTGACCAGCTATAGTGCGTAGCCCCGCCACTTGCGGTGAGCGAAACCGATGTGCCTTTACATACAGTTGAAGAAGCTGGAGTGATTGTAGCTGTTATAGGTGTTGCAGTAGCAAGTGTTGTACTAAGGTGAACGGTATCTCCTGCACCGCCAATAACATTACATGAATAGGTACCTGCACAGGTAACAACAACCGACTGAGTTGTTGTTGAACCCGAAATACATGGGCCTGACCATTTATAGGTAGCGTTTGAAGGTGCTGTGAGTGTAACATTCTGGCCACAATATTGCGGGGACGATTGCTGTATAGCGCCTGAACAGCTAGCATCAAAATAGGCATAACCAAAATGTGCTGTAGGTTCACAATCGGCCGCTTCCACTACTACTGTTATGTTATGGCCTATGTAGGCGCTTAAAGGAACAAACACCTGGCTCCATTTTTTGCAATATGCCGGCTCTCCATGTGAATCAGTTACTTTTATCCAGCCGGCAGATAAACCCGATTGTGAAACAACTGCATAATTGGCCTTACCTGGTATAAGAGCACCTGTTGAATCATAAAAGTTAATATCAAAATAAGGCTGATTCATGTACACGTGCGGAGGATATTCAATTACCACTGCATAACTATATGAAAAATTGGCGTTAGCTGAAGTTACCTTAAATGTTTGTTTCAACTGGCCAACACCTGCATGTATACCTTGTCCATCCCCAATCAGCACCGAATGCGTTCCACCCCATGGGCATACTACGGGTATATATGTGCCTGCTACCGGATCAACACCAGTACCACTTGTAATAGACACCTGGTTTGAAGTTGTACTGGCATCATATGCGGCAACAGTTACTGCGCCAAGTGTACCGCTACATGAACCACCTGAAGCATTAAACCCTGATGAAGTGGCTTTGTTAACCTGCCAGCATGCCTGCCAGCCGGCTAATGTTCCTGATTCAAAATCTATATTATCGCAAGCTGCAACAATCGGGCCCGGGGTAATAGTGCTTGCTCCCGGCAATGGGTTACTGGTTGGCTTATGGTTATTTTTATTTATTTCAATACCGTCAATAACACTCTTATCAAGTTTTTGAAAACCTGTATATACCTTACTGTATTTCGCAAGCAATGAATCACCAAGCTCATTGAAATTATCTTCATTCAATTTACCCCGCATAACCATTCTGAAAATAAGGCTCATATCTTTATTCAGATCGGCGGCATAATACGTTTTAAATTTTTCGATCATTTCATCGCTAGCACCCATGTTAGCTTTCAATGATTTGAATACATGTGTCTTTCTGAAAAAACTACCCACCATGTGCTCACCTTGTTCACGGCTCAGTTTTTGGTTACCAAGCAGCGTAACAGGAGCAGTGTTTTGTGGTGCAATTACTTCCTGTGCAAAAGCATTATTGTATACTGTGGCAACAAGCACAAGTGACAAACAAATACTACGTGTAATTTTTTTCATTATCGTGGGTTTAATATCCCCAAATATAGTAAAGAAAAGCCCATCAATAATGAACAAACGCTATGCCCTGTAAATCAGTTTACTGCACCACTATTTTCCCATCCCTAAAACATTCTTATCATAGTCGTGGTTAAACTGGCGCACACAGGTGCGGGTATATTCCTCTTTGGTTTCGGCATCTAACTTATTCAGCGTAACCGATGTACCATGAAATACTTTTATATCTGATCTACCTTCGCGCAAGTGGTGCTGTTTAATTTGTTCACTGGTAACATTATCTGCACACCAAAAACGGTAATCGGTATTCAGCTTACCAATTTTAAGCCAGGCACTGCGGCGCATAACAAAACAAAAACCACTTATTATAGTTGAGTGGCAATACGCATGCTGGTTCAAAACCGATAACACATCAAGGTTCTTTTCACGCATCTCCTCCACTACTCTATTTGCAAATCCTTTAGGGAACAACACATCGTTATTAGTAAAACAAATAAATTCTGCATTGCCCATGGTGGCTCCGTTATTTAAACATTGATTATAGTTGAATGGTTCGCGTTGCAAAAAAGTATCGGCATTGGCATACTGTATGTTGTTGGCTTTTTCGAGCACTATTACATTAATATCAGCCCCCCTTAATCCCCCCATTAGGGGGAACAGTGAATTGATGGCTTGTTGTGTCATATCCATCATTTCTGTCAATACCGCATGCTTCATGCTATTGCTCTCCCTCCCTAATAGGGAGGGCTGGGGTGGGGCCGCCGTAGTATCACTCACCATCACCACGTCCAGCTCTATCATAGGCTTAGACATAGGCCTGCGATATTTAGGTGAGTACATATGCGTTTCACTATTCACGAATGAAAACCTGTAATAGTACAAAGGCTTTTCAATTTTATACTCCGTTTTTAATAACCTACGCACACGCAAGCCATAGTCGGTGTCTTCACCAAAGTTCTTTTCCAGGAACATGGTTGCCAGCGCAAACTCCCGCTTCATGGGTATTAAATGGTTCGGCACACGCAAACGTGGTTTGTTGGGCTCATCAACATTCAAAATATTATTCACGCTGTACTCCACCGGTATAGCTTCTCCTTCATCCGTTGAATAAATGGCATTGAATGTTACACAGTCAGGTTTCTTTTCAATGCCTTTTAAAATTTCATCTACATAGTCGCCTGCTATCCAGTCGTCATCATCAACAAAGGCAACATAGTCACCCTTACTTATGCTTAGCAACTTATTGCGCTTCTCTCCTACGCTCATGGTTTTGTTATCGCCCAGCCACAGTATTTCTACGGGTTTGTTTTGCGCTTGCTTTTCCAGGTGCTCGGCCAGTTGGGCAAATTGCACCAGTCTTTTTTTTACTGAGCATATCAATATTGATAGTTTCATGTTTAATTAGTTTTAAGGGATAAGGAGTAAGGAATAAGTGGTAGTGGGTATTTAGTTTCTGAAATCGAAAATCGTTAATCGTTGTTCGCTATTCATTTTATTTTGGGCATTTTCATTGGGGCGACTTCCGCTCCCTGCTTGCCTGAATTCCCTAAACTCGCATCATTTGCGGCTAACCCGCGCCCACCTTTTGCCTAGTTCAAATAACACGTAACATAGCGTTAGGGATAGCAGTGAAAAGCCCGCAGGAACGAGGACTTGCAGCGTATAGCCCGACCCGCAGGGGAACGCCCAAATCAGAACATTATTTGGTAAGATTGCTTCGTACCTCGCAATGACGGGAATCTGCATTTATCCATATAGCTTGAGCAAACATAAACATAATGATTACTATATGTAATAAATAAAGGAAATAGTTTTAAACAGGTTGAATAGCTGTTTATGGCTAAACTCTGATTCCAATGATCAGTATATCATCTATCTGTTCAAGGCCGCCCTTCCATTCTTCAATGGTTTGCTCAAGTATCTTTTTCTGCTCCTTCATCGTCCGCTGACTTATAGATACTATCAGATCCTGTAATTGCTTGTACTTGAATTTTTTGCCTTTCGGGCCGCCAAACTGGTCAGCGTAGCCATCGGTGAACATATATATCATGTCTCCCTTTTTAAAAGGAATAGTTTGCAATGAAAATGGTTCAGGCTTTTCACTTTGCATACCTACGGGCATTTTATCGGCCTTGTATTCAACCACATCTGTTCCACCTGCAGGCACGATCCATAAAGGGTTGTTGGCACAAGCTACCTCAAGCTTGTTTTCAGTAAAGTCAAATGAGCAGAGCACACAATCCATGCCATCCTTACTTCCCTTTTCATTACCGTCGGCATTCAGGGCCCTTATTATCTGGTCGCGTATATGGTTCAATATTTTATCTGGGCTGTTTATCTTTCTTTCTATGTTCGCCTCATTCAGCAACGAAATATTCAGCAAGCTCATAAACGCACCAGGTACGCCATGGCCGGTACAATCTCCGGCACAAATCAAAAACCTTTTACCCGCAGGGGTATCTGTTTCATTGGCCCAGTAAAAGTCTCCGCTTACAATATCACGTGGCTTAAATAGCATAAAGCAATCGTTAACATGGCCCCATATATATGCATCGGTAGTTAGCAGGGCACGTTGTATGCGGCTTGCGTAGTGTATGCTGTCGGTTATATCCTTGTTCTTTTCATCTACAATAGCTTTTTGTTCTTCAATAAGCCTTTTCTGTTCTTCTGTTTCCTTACTCTTAACTTCAATTATCTCCTTTTGCTTTTTTATAAGTCTGAAACGGTTGAACAATAATCCGGCAAACAGCAGCACCAGCAGCAAACCAATTGTTACCGCACCGGTAATTATTTGTTGCTTCTTTTTATCGGCAGTGGTAATGGCATCTTTCTTAACCTGCTCTGCTTTTTGTTCTGTTTCTTTTTTATCAAAATCATATTGCATTTGCTCCTGCACTATCTTTTTAGTGTTCTCCTCATTCTTCATACTATCATGGTATGCAATTTGCAGTTTATAATGCATAAGCGACGACTTAAAATCGCCCACGGAGCTATCGAGCAGGGCATATTCTTTATAAATACTTTCTTTCTGGGTTTTTGCCCCTACTATATTAGAAACAGCAATGGCACTGTCCAGGTATATCTTAGCAAAAGCATAATTCTTCGCTTTGGCGTATAATTCTCCTATTGAACCATATGCATTACACATGCCTCTTTTATTACCTACTTCCTTGTGTTCAGCAAGGCTTTTAAACATATTGTTCATGGCTTCGGTATGGTTGCCGTTCTCTTCGTAAACAATACCTATGTTTTCATATATCTCACCTATATCGTATTTATCGTTTATTTTTTGTGCAACAGGAAGGCATTGACTGAACATTACCAGGGCGCTATCATATTTCTTCTGCAAATAGTAACTAATTCCCAGGTTCATGCAGGAACCTACAATACCGTAATCATCTTTTCGCTTCAAGGCAATATCGCGCGACATTTTGTAATACCGTATAGCTTCCGCCTGGTTCGACTGATCGGTATACACATTACCAATATTGTTATACATTTTGCTTTTACCGTCGTCGTCGTTTTCAGCTTCGTAAATGCTCAGGCTTTGCAGGTCATACTTCAGGGCTTCGGGTAAATTACCCTCTAAATTAAAAATACTGCCTATGTGCGACAGGGCATTGGCAACCGAAAGCGGGCTGTTCAGCTTCCTGGCTGCATCAAGGCATTTATTAAAATCGGCCATAGCACCGGGGTAATCGGCAAGGGCCCAGCAAACACCACCCAGGCTGTTATATGCTTTGTATATGCCCTTTTGGTAATCGAACTTTTGCGATAATGCTAATGCCAAATGAGCCAGTGAATCGGCCTCGTGGTTACCACCCATATTGGTCAGATTCCATGAAAGAGCACTGAGCGTAAGTATTTTGTTAGTGTCGTCCTTCTCGGTCTTCAGTACATTACGCAAGGAATCGTCAATGCGGTCCTGCGCATTACTGAATGATGCAGAAAGCAGAAATGCAATCACCCACAATTTTAATATGCCAGTATTTATTCTCAACCTTACCAGATGGGATTTATTGGTTAAAGATAAGTTTTTACGGTTTAGTGTATACCTTAACTATAAAACTGCCCCAAACCCCTAAAGGGGCTTTAAATTCGTAATTCGTAATTAATTAGGGGCTGCTATTCCTCATCACTCGCCGGTCTTTTCTTTACTCACATCTTTTGTGGCTAACCCGCGCCCGCCTTTTACCTATTTCTAACTAAGCTCATTTTGAATCCTCATTATTATTTACTACATTCGTTCTAATAAGTTGATATGAAAAACACCACTGTAATACTTTTCATTCTTATCGGTTCACTATTACTTCCATTAAAGGCCATTTGCCAGGCTCCGCTATTTAAAAGTTCTGAGCCAATGCTATATTCCGAGGCAGTTCCGAAGTTCATAACAAAAGCTCAGGCTGATTCTATAATTGCAGATTATAATAAACCTTCAACTTTTCCAACTTGTTTTGAACATGCCGGTTGTAACCAGATTATAATTGACGGTATAAAAATTAATGATAGCCTAATGGCTTATTATGATGGTCAGTACTTTACATTACGTACGGATATATCCAAAACCCGTAGTGTACCTACCCTTACAGAATACGGTTACCATTTTACAAGAAGCGATATTCGTGAAATGGCTGACTGGAAAACGTTGCTTGATCAGAAACTGTAAAACATATTTAGATACTTATTGCAAACATAGCTTGGCTAGCCCGAGCAACTAAAAGAATTAACTAAACGCCTTCAACACTTACTTTAAAACATTTTCAAGCCAATATGCGATATAGAATCAAATTAAAGAATGTAATTAAAGTGCTTAATTGCTTATACACAAAGAAAGCTATTTTCTTATTTTGGGTTCTTCCTCTATCAATACATGCCCAACTCATTGTAAATCCTTCTCATAAGAATTTATTCAAAAATTTATTCAGCACATCTGTACTAATTACTTTGAATGACGGCAGTACTGGTTCAGGGATTATTGTTGATGATTCTTTAAAAATGTTTTTAGTAACAGCAAGACACGTTCTATTTACTTATGATACAATTAATAAAAAATATAAATTAAAAACAAACCTGATTAATATATTGCTTTATCGAGATGATCCATTAAAGGAAAACTATATAACAATTAGTGTTCAGTTCAAAGATACTTTAGATGATAGCATTGTAAAGTTTGATAAAAACCATGATATTTCAGTGATTTTTTTGGCAGCAAGGTATAAAGAGAGCACTTCAATGAGTTTAGTTCATTATTTAAAACAGGTAACCATTGATAAACACACAAGCGTGGGGAGTATTACGAATAAAGCCGTCCGACTATATGCAGATGTAACTTTGGGCGACAATGTTTATCTATGTGGATTCCCAACCTCCTTAGCATTAAAATCTATGCCTCAATTTGATTATACAAAACCATTACTTAGAAAAGGGATTGTAGCAGGAAAATATGAGAAATTGTCTTCAATAATTATAGATTGCCCCGCCTATTGGGGAAATAGTGGTGGTCCAGTTTATGAAGAAAATGGAGAATATCTTAATGAAGAAATGAAATTAATTGGAATAGTCACGGAATTTATACCAGCAGAAGAAAATAACTATCAAAAAAAGAATAGCATTCAGTACATTAATTCAGGCTACTCAATAGTAGTTCCTATTGACTATGCATTTGAGCTTTTCAGAAAATTCAAATAATTTTATTTGGGTAAGCCTAACAGGTGCACAAAAAAGCCGGAGGCAGTTTTTACACTGACACTCCGGCCAACCATCACCATGAAAATCAATTAGGAATTAGGAATTAGGAGTTAAAATGCCATTCATTCCTAATTGACCGATTCCTAATTCCTAATTCGGTTCTACGAACCGCTCGCTTCTGCCTGGTTAAAGTTACCATACACAAATGCATGCGGACGGTACACCACATTGGCAATACGCTCTTCTACAAGTACAGTAATAAAGCCCTTCACAAAATTGTCCACGTGCTGGTTACTGAAGGTAACGTTCACCTCGTCGCGGTATGCAAGTGTTGCACCCAGCTGGAAGTCGCCGACTGTAAAGTAGCCTTGTGTTTGTGTAGTGTTGGCAATTACCTGTGCACCGTTAATGAAGAATGTACCCGGCGCACCGCTTATCATTTGCGGGAACTGGTAACGTCCGTAGCTATCGCGAGACAGTACAAGCGCGTTGTAGTCGTTCGGGTTTATGATAATGTAATTTGGTGTGTAATACAAAATACGCGCCTGTGTAACGGCCTGGTGCAATACATCGTAGTAGTTAATACTGCTTGGTGTAGCGCCCGGTATTACAGGGTTGCTGTACGCTGCTGCAATAGGGTTAATACCTTGCAGGTTAGGTGCACTGTTATTGCCATTCAATATCTGGCTGTCTTCCTGCATCAGCAAACGGCCTGCTACGTGAGTATTAATGTAATTGTCTACAAAGTCTGCATCCTCCATCATTTCTTTCGAAATAGTTAAATAGGTATTCAGTTTGCGCACAATTACTTCGTTAGCTGTAATGGTAAAATCACTCTGCGTTGCACTTGCACCTTCAGCGGTTGAACCTGTTCCATCGTTCTCACCGGTCAGTTGGTTGAACAATATCTGGTTGCTATCGGTTGCGGTGCTGTTCATAAACTGGCGGATATGCACAGGCCTTGTCGGGTCGTTATAAATGCCGGCTAACCTTGTTGGCGCAATAGGATCGGTACCCAATAAGTTGCCACCTTCGGTTACGTTACCTGCTGTTTTGGTAAACAGGTGATGTGCCTTCAGCGACAAACTAACCGGTATACCTGCTTTGTTCTTGAGGCTTGCCAGTCCATCTTTTTGTGCTACCAGCATATCGCGCACGCTCATGCCGTTATCGACCGAGCCATATATACGGCCCTTTTTCAGCATTACTGCCATCTGGTCGAAGTCCTTGCGCAGGGCTTCGTATTTGTCGCCCAGTTGCCATTGGTTGGCTGCTATTTTTGCATCGAGCGATTTTAGTTGCGCGTCTTGCGCTTCTCCTTTTGTTTTTATGGTGTTTATGTTATCGCTTATTTCTTTTACGATAGCGTCCACCTGTTTGTTTGGTTCCATTTTTTGTTTAGTGTTTTAGTTATGAATTGTAGTTTAAATAATTTGGGGCTGCTTTTGCTCACCACTCGCCGGTTTCCCTATACTCGCATCTTTTACAGCTAACCCGCGCCCACCTTTGCCTATTTCATACAGATTAAAATGTGAGAGGGGAAAGTATTCGACTCAAGCTCAGACTGACGAGCGGAGTTGCGTTAGGGATAGTAGCGGAAACCCCGAAAGCGTAGCGCGGAGTTGAAGCGTATAGCCCGACCCGCAGGGGAACGCCCAACATTTTATTAAACTACTTTAAAAGATTATTAATTGTATTCAGAACATTGAGATCATCGCTCTGCGCGGGCACAGTGTAGTCGCTCGGCCGTGCTGCCAAAAGAGCCTGTAGTTGTTTCATCTCAATCTCCAAAAGTGTATAGGTATCATCGTGCAGGTTACCACGGTGCAGCTGCTTGTAAATTAACGTACTGCGCTCAAGGGCCTCATCGAGAATATTTGCTGATGTAAGATTTATGATTTGAGATTTAATAGCCGTAAGCGGTGTATTTGCATTTGCTCCCCATGTAACAGTTGAGCCCTCCCACAGGCGAGCCTCTTTAATAACATTTACAAAGGCTTCGACAGGCTCAGCCTGACTGTCACCCTGAGCTTGTTGAAGGGTATTCCAATTTTGTGCAGAGGAGTTTATCATTTCAAACCCAACGGAGTGTTCCTTGTACACACCATCGCGGTAGAGTTGCAGCACATCGTCGCCTAATTGTGTGTTGGCAATGGGTGTTTCAAAATACAAACCGGTGCTATCTTCTTTCAGCACGCTTGGCCTGCCGATGGGTTGCAATGTGTTGTGCTGCAACAGGTGCATAATGCGGTCGCTGTTCTCGTTAATGCTCTTGGCAAAACAGCCTGGTGCAAACATATCGCCATCGCTGTCCTTGGTGTTGAACGATGCAAAATACCCGCAAACCGTACGACCTGTTGTGTCAACATCTTTCAGTTTGCCGCCATTGCTTTTAGTCTGGTACCAGCGCCATTCTGCTTTGCTTTCCCATGGGGCAGTGCGGCCAAACTCGTGGTAATGTTTTTGCAGGTGCGCCTTCACAGCGTCCATATCGTACTTCGGAATTTCAACACCACCCCTTGCGCCCATAATGGCATTACCTGCAGCTATCAAGCCTTTCAGGTTGGTGTGGTAGGTGTCGGCTTTGTGGTGCGGCAGCTTGTAGCCGTTCTTCTGGTCGGGGCGTGTAGCATCATCCCATGCGCACATTACACGCAGATCGTCGGTACTGGCATTTGCAATTTCGGCATTGGCATCCCAGGCTGCATCGGGTGCATCAAGCGGATAGTGTTTGAAAGGTATGGCGGGCATAATTTTAAGATTGAGGTTTAGATTAAGATCGAGGTGGTGAATTTTGCTTAGGCTTAGTCTCAGCCTTAATCTTAACAAATGCAAATTTAAACATATTGTTTACTACTGTTAACCAAAATACACATACAGTTTTCAACAACCCTTCCTTTCAATTAAGAATTAAAAATTAGGAATCAAGAACTAGGCAAAAGGTGGGCGCGGGTTAGCTGCAATAGATGCGAGTTTAGGAAATACAGGCAAGCAGGGAGCATAAGTCGCCCCGAATAATTGCAATCGCACCCAGGAATTAAAAAAAACAAAAACGTAAAGAGAGAAAGAAAAAACATTCCCCCTTTTTTCTCCCCCTCATACTCCCCCTCTATATACCCCCATTTTAAAAGAAAGAGAGAAAGTGTGCGGAATATTTTTTTTCAACAACTAAACAATTTGAAAACCAGAAGTAAAAAACCTACGCAAAACCTATAGGTTTCTTCAATTAAGAATTAAAAATTAGGAATTAAGAATTGAAGGGTAAAAACCTACACAAAAGCTATAGGTTATGCTTAACTTATTTCAGGTCAGCAAATACCAGCGAAAAGCCAATATCTTCAATACCCAGATCTTTTCTTTTTTGATAGAATTGCTGAAAGGTTAAAGGGCCAAGTGTGTTGTTAGCTAATGGTTCTGCCCTGGTTGAATCCATTTTAATAATGTAATAGGCATTCACATTTTTGTTGTTCATAGGGTGCTGAATGGCAACAATAAAATTGCTATCGTAGCCCACTTCGTAAACGGTTTCATCAACAATTGTTGTATAACCGTTGCTCGACACCTTCATGCAAATATCCATTTGCTCTTCAACATCGGTTGCCAAAAGGTAGTATCTGCCTTTCAGTTTTTTCTGGTATTTAACATTGGTCCACCCATCGCAGCCATACATTAAGACGCATGCGCATATAGCAAGTACAAGTATTCGGGGGGCGAACCTTTTCATTACCCAAATTTAATGATTTACAGGCACAAACAGTAGTATTTAACCGCCTGCTGGTATTCATCTATCAATTTAAGTGCTTGAAGGCTGTTAAAATGCTGTTTACAGAAAATACACCTGCAGTGGAGCCCGACTTGAATACCTTGCAATTAGAAAATTAACGGAGTTTATAATTTTAAAACAATTGAATTATGAAAACACTAAAAATAATTTTCGCAACCGTACTACTGGGTTTTGTAAAACTTGTAACTGCACAAGACAGTAGTGTACCACAAGTGCCGGCGTACACAGTAACAGAAGAAAAACCATATAATAGTTACAATGGCTTTTTTAACCTTGCTTTTGGTATTACACAGCCTATGGGCGCCTTTAGCCGCGAACCTGTTAATCAATATAACGGATACGCCTTATCGGGCGGTAATTTCAGTTTTTCGGCTGGTTTGCCCGTTGCGCACTCCAATTTTGGCATAGCGCTAATGTATAACTACAGCAGTAATTTGTTCAACGTTGACGACTATGTGAGCAATATACAAATGGGCGACGCAAGCAGAAACTATATACCATTGGTGCAGGATGCCTACAGCGAAAACTTTTTCCTGGCAGGTATATATGGAACCATCCCCATTGATCCGATTGCAATTGACCTGAGGCTGATGGGTGGCCCTGCTGTATGTAACTTGCCTGAAGTTGTATATACTGCTAATTCCACCGCAGCTACAGCAACTCAAAACCCTATATGGCATATTAATGGCAGTACCAGCAGCTCATTTGCTACCGATGCCGGTGTAACCATACGTTACAAGGTAGGTGAGTTTTCATTGCTGGGTGGTTTAGATTATTTATGGGCCGACCCTATGGTAAGTACTACCGAACGCTATACCGACCAATTCGGAAGCACAAGCTATTCACATATTGGTGGCTCTTCACCTGTTTCATTATTAAGCTATAGCCTTGGTTTCGGTTTCGATTTCAGATAAACAACTCCCCCCTCCCGGAAAATACACCCTTTGTATTTTCTAGAATCAAAAGCCCCTTCTCATTCTGAGGGGCTTTTGTATTATACCTATGCCACTAAAAATATAAGATCATTCATAAAGTATTAATTGGGGATATTGGTATATTTGGATTACCATAATACTACACACTGTAAATATCCTTACCATGAAATTTAATAGCCGCCATTTAATTGCAAGTTTTGCTGCAACTGCATTACTGCTTGCTTCATGTAATTCAGCCAAGTCTTCTTCCGATTCGAACATCAATGGCTGGAGTTTAAGAGGAGCAAATCCTGGCGCGTATCAATCAGGCATTGATAAAAGTGTTACTCATTCAAGTACTGCATCCGCATTTATATCATCAAAAATTCAAGATAGCAGTAAATGGAGCACGCTAATGCAAGAAGTAAAGTCCTCCCCATTTAAAGGAAAGAGAGTTCGCTTTAGCGCTTGGGTAAAAACAGAAAATGCAGCGGAATGGAGCGGGCTATGGATGAGGGTAGACAAAGGTCAAAGGTCAATTGCTTTTGATAATATGCTTGACAGACCTATTAAAGGAACCACTGAGTGGAAACAATATGAAGTGGTGCTTGATGTGGATACTTCGAGTACCGATATTGCTTTTGGACTCTTATTGATCGGGACCGGGAAAACGTGGATAGATAATGTAAAGATTGAAACCGTAAATAATGATGTTCCTGTAACGTGTGCAATCTATTCAGTTAAAAGATGCATGTCTAATCTCAGTTTTGAAAAAATATCTCCTGATAACACTCCATTAGGTTGGGGAGGCACAATGAAAAACGAAGGATATAAAATCACAAGTGATCGTTCTGTTTTTCATGATAGTTTAACTTCTGCCTGTTTGGAGAATGATGAGCATACAGGAAAACCAATAGATGGGTTTGGTACCATTACCGGGGGAATGGACCCGGGAAGCTTTTTAGGCAAAAGAGTACGCATGAGCGGCTGGATAAAAACAGAGAATGTAACCGGTTGGGCCGGATTATGGATGCGTGTTGATGGACAAAATGAAGGTGAGGTTCTCGCATTTGATAACATGTACGCAAACAACAGGTCTATAACTGGAACTACCGACTGGAAAAAATATGATGTGGTGCTTGATGTTCCCAAGGAAGCCAGCAATATAAATTTTGGAGCTTTACTTACAGGTAATGGAAAAATCTGGTTCGATGAAGTAACGTTTGAAGTAGTGGGTAATGATGTTCCATCTACAAGTACTTTTACCTCTAAAGGGGAAAGTGCTTCAAATGGAAAAGAAAAATCGAATGGTGCGCCCAGAACACAGACTATTTATGATTCAGTAATAAACACAAACTTTGAAAACTGATTTTCAACCAGGCTGCAAATTATTGTAATTCATTTACAAAAGCCCCTTCTCATTCTTAGAGGGGCTTTTGTATTATACTATTTCTTCTTTGTTTTCTTCTTAGCTGCTTTTGCTTCCGAGTTAAACTCAAGGCATAGTGATATCCAATATTCAAAAGCCTTTTGCGTCTTCATTCCACGCTCGTCTATATACACATAACCCTGCATGGGCCTTCCTGAAAAATCCATGGGCCTGCACCCTGTTTTTTCAAGGGCGCTCTCCTGTAGTCCTGGATGAATTCTGCACATCATGTCATCTTTAACAACACCAATGCACATCTTTCCGTTTACCATAAAGCAAACTCCACCAAACATAAACTTCTCTTCAACCTTTGGTACATTAACCAAAGCTTCTCGTATTCTGTCTGCTAATTTTTCGTTGTATGCCATAAAGCTAATTTAGCTTTTTTCAGCTATTCATTCAACGGCAATACAAATATGACTGCTCACACAGCTTCGTACGGAGGCCTGTTCAACAGCATCCAGTACATGCCCAGGCCGGCAACAGCCTTGGTAAATTCTTCAAATTCTACAGGCTTTACTATGTAGCTGTTAGCTCCCAACTTGTAACACTTTTCAATGTCAGGATCTTCAGCCGAAGATGTTAGCATAACTATAGGAATTGCCTTTGTCGTTTCATCCGTCTTTAATTTCTCCAACACCTCCATACCATTTACCTTAGGCATTTTAAGGTCGAGCAAAATAACCTTGGGTGTAATTTGAATATTGCGCCCGGCGTAGTTACCCGTTCCATAAATAAAGTCAAGGGCCTCTGCACCATCATGAAGGTGAATAAGCTTATTGGCAATGTTCTGTTTCTTTAATGCTCTCATCGTAAGAGCTGCATCATCCGGATTATCTTCAACCAGCATAATTTCTACTACTTCGTCGTTGTTCATCATTTGTATTGGGTTTTAAAATTTAGTTACTGTTCCGTAAACTGAAATAAAATGCGGCTCCCTTATCAGGCTCTGCTTCGGCCCATATTCTGCCACCATGGCGGGTTACTATTCTTTTAACCAGTGCCAGCCCTATACCGGTACCTTCAAACTCGGCATTACTGTGTAAGCGTTGAAATACTCCGAAAAGCTTATCGTAATATTTCATGTCAAAACCTACTCCGTTATCTTTTACGCAGTAAATAAGTTCACCATTTTTTTCAGTTGAGCTTACTTCAATTACCGGGTTTTCTTTTTTACCGGAATACTTAACAGCATTCGATACTAAATTAGAAAGCACCTGGCTCATTAAACCACGGTCGGCCACAGCCGGTAATAAAGGGCTTACGACCATATTAACCTTTTCAGAAGGTGTGGTACTGTTTATTTCGTTCCAGGCATTTCGTGCCAGGTCGGTCATATTCACCTTTGTCAGTTGCAGTTCTTTTTTGCCCATGCGCGAAAATGTCAGCAGGTCATCAATAAGCTGCCCCATCCGTTCGGTGTTACGCATTACCGAATTCATCATGCGTTGCGCCTCTGCATCAAGATTGGCAAGATGGTCTTCGAGCAGAATTTTTGTATACCCGTGTATAGCACGCAAGGGTGCGCGAAGGTCATGCGAAACAGAATAACTGAACGACTCCAGTTCTTTATTGGCCAGTTCAAGCTGTGCTTCAGTATCCTTACGCATTTTAAAAAGCAGGTTAACACCTACATTCTGCGATGCCAGGTGCAGTGCCTCCATTTCCATTACAATATCTATCGCCAGTTGGCTGTCCTTAGTATATAGAGGAATGAATTTGAAATATCCTTTCTTCTGAATTACGTATATCAATACCAGATCGGTCGGTTCAATATCTTCTTTTTTAATACCCGGCAACTTATCCTCCTCCCATAGTTTAAGGCTGGCCAATTGCTTTTCCGCATACGTGCCATCAACCAGCGAGTCTACAAAATCGTTTATGCCTTTTATCGATTGAGGTATCAGCACTTCGTCGGGCACATGTGCAAACAATTTAAGTATTGGCAAATTCATTTCACGCGAATCTTTAAGGCTTTGCCTGGCCACCTCTTCAATGTGGTTCTTTTGAATGAACTTTAAAAAGTCGATCAGTTTTTCCATGGGGTTGAGGGTTTTATATTTTTATTCCAATTACTAATATGTCATCGGTTTGTTCTTCACTACCTTGCCATTTTTTCAATGCATCTTGTAATCGTTGTCCGGCTCCGCTAAAATCGCCTTTACAGATGTCTAACAGCATTTCTTTAAAATGCGCCGATCCTAATTTTTTGCCCTGCTCGCCACCAAACTGATCCTGGAATCCGTCGGAGAATAAAAATATCATATCGTCTTTTCTCATGGGAACATGCTTGGCATCGAATTGTTTTGCCGCCTCGCCGCTGCCAATACTATACTTATCAGTAACTATTTGTTGCAGCACTCCATCACGCACCAAAAATACGGACCTGTTGGCACCCGATATGGTAAGCATCATTTCCCTCCTGTTAATTTCACAAATGGAAATGTCCATACCATCATTGATCATTTTGCCACTTTTTTTATGGCTAAGCTTACGGTGCAGGTCTTCATCGAGAAACTTTACTATATCGGGTGGAGAAGATATTTTATGCACGCCGACAGCGGAATGTAAAATATTCATGCCCATAATGGTAAGCAGCGCACCCGGTACACCATGCCCGGTACAATCAACCGCAGCAACAAGTGTACGTTCACCAACATTTCGCACCCAATAAAAATCGCCCGATAAGGTGTGCTTCGGCAACAGCATTACAAATGACTCGGGAAAATGTTCATTAATGTCCACTATCTGCTGCATTAAAGCTTCCTGCACACTGCGCGCATAGTTAATGCTATCGGTAATATCTTTATTTTTTTGTGCAATTATTTCATAAGCACTGTTAAGCTTGGTGTTCAGATTCCTTATAACCTGGTTTTCAGCTATCAGGTCTTTTTTATTCAGCGCATTTTCAATTATACTGGGAAGCCTTATCAGGTTATTTTTCAATACATAATCTTCAGCACCGCTTTTTATACACTTTACAGCAAACTCTTCCGACACAGAACCGGTAACCAGTATAAAAGGTATGTGTGCACATTTTTCTTTCACAATATGAAGCGCCGAAAGCGAGTCGAACTGCGGCAAGGAATGGTCAGATAAAATAATATCGGGGTTGAAATCGTGCAGCGAGTTTGTAAAACTTGTGCGGTCCTCAACACGGTGTGCCACAAATTTAATGTGATCGTTCCGTAGTGCTCTTTCAATGAACTCAGCATCTTCTGCTGTATCCTCAAGCATCAGTATTCGTAATTCCTTAGCCATCATTCAAGTTATTATACCCTTTATGGGGGTAGGTTATAAAACTTGTTTACATTTCCTCTATTCTCAAATGTACATATCGGTTTTAAAATAACGTTCAGCAATAATACCTAGGTACATTTACGTATTTACCACATAAAGGATACACAATAAATTAAAGTTCATTGCGTTATACTTAATATAAACTACGTTAACGCATGCAGCAAAGTGACCTAACTTTTAATTTCAATCAACATGGGTCACAAAACAAACGGAGGCTGGGACGATGTTACCAGCGTAGGCCGCAACGAAATTGTGTTTGAAGGGCGGCACAAAGCATACGGCGCTTTTTACATTCGTAAACGTTACAATTTTGCTTTACTCATCAGTTTATTCATCAGCCTTTCGGCAGGGGTTATTATTTCGGGCATACCTATTGTAATGCATTTGTTGGCCAAACCTGTAGTTTCCGATGCTACCGTTACAACCGATATTGATCACCATACCATTTACATTCAACCTCCGCATATTATTAAGCCAACCATTCAGCACCCGGTTGCAACCAGGCCAACAACACCTAAGCCACCCACCAACAATAACTCAGCACCTGTTGTAGTAACTACTGCACCTACGCACGATTCAGACAGAACCACACCGCGTATAGATAACCCTACTACCGGACCTGTAACAACAACTACTGCCGACGGCCCTACCGGACCACCCAATGTGCCTTTTGTACCAAATACAGGGCCCGGGCTTCCCTCAACTGATAAACCCGTTATTGGCCCCGATGTTATGCCAAAGTTCCCCGGCGATATTGGTACTTTTATGGCTAACCATGCTGATTATCCGGTTTATATACGAGAAGTTGGAATTGAAGGTACCGTATACGCAACCTTTGTGGTAGAGCGCGACGGAACAGTGAGCGATGTAAAAGTATTGCGTGGTGTTGCCGGTGCCGACAAGCTTAGTGAAAACACTATTTCAGCTATAAAAAATATGCCCAAGTGGACACCCGGACAACTGAAAGGACAACCTGTGCGCGTGCAATATGTATTGCCGGTTCATTTTTTATTAAAGTAAATTGAAAGGGGCGCCAGCCCCTACTCCAGGCCTGAACCTGAACTTCAGGCTTACCGGGGGATAGCTTATGTGAGGTTAGCTATCCCCCTTTTTTGGGCACCAGAGGTGCATCAGCTCTATAATAGTTGCTTGATCTTGTGTTAAGGAACTTGCTATAAAAGGCGAACCGGGTGGGAAGATAGCTCCTCCGCGACCCGGTTCTTTTGTCTTTCCCACCACTCAGAGAAAGACGATGCAATTATACGACTCTTTTGAATTCAAACCAAAAAAAAATGATAATAATCATTATTCTTATCAGGAAACTTATTGCTACTCTGTTATTTCGGTGATATTTGTATTACTATAAATAAAATCTATGACAAAAATCAACTTATTAATTGTATTTATCTGCTCAGCCTTACTCTGCAATGCACAGACGGGAAAAACACATAGCAAACCAGCAAAATCAGATCTGGCAAAGAAAAACATATTGGGAAATGTAAATACCATTAAAACATACCTGTATCCGGCCAAAGGCGATTCGGCCAACCCTACCAAAGGCGAGCTGCACTCGGTAATGTACGTAGTATATAATAAGCAGGGAAATGTGGTAGAAAGCGTTCAATATGATGACAAGAACACGGTAAAAAGCACCTCCATACACAAGTACGATAAAAAAGGGAACGACATTAGCGATAGTACTATAACCGAGAAAGGAATACTGATATCGAGGGAGTTGAAAAAGTATAATGCAAATAATCAATTACTAGCCACCTATTATTACGATAAGGATGATTCTCTATACAATGTTATTTCATTGAAATACGACAAAAAAGGAAATGCTATAGAGCAAAAAGACTCCATGAAAGGAAGCAACGATATTGTTACCCGCAAATACGAATATGATGCAGCCGGAAACGCTATATTAGAAGTAAGTGCTCAAAAAGGAGTTGAGTTTGGCCGTGTACAGAAAATATACAACGCCAAAGGCCAGATGATAGAAACCATTGATAAAGAAGGGCAGAAAGGATACTGCACTTATAACAAAACCGGCGACCAGCTCGATATATATGGCATTGGTAAAGATGGAAAGAAGGTTGAAATAAATTCGTTTGCCTATAGTGGGTTCGATATAAAAGGCAACTGGACCACGGCTGTTATTTACGAGCATGGCAAGCCTGCACAAATAGGTGTACGCGAAATAAAATACTTTGAGCCACCTAAGCCTAAGAAGTAAAACAACAATATTCATTTGGGCGTTCCCCTGCGGGTCGGGCTATACGCTGCAAGTCCTCGCTGCACTGTGGGCTTTACGCTACAACGCGAAGCCTCACGAGTTCAAAAGCTAATAAACGCTTTACGAGTAATCCCTAACGCAAACTACACCTGGTGTCATGCTGAGCCTGTCGAAGCATCTACTCCTATTTTGAAATAGGCAAAAGGTGGGCGCGGGCTAGCTGCAATAGATGCGAGTTTAGGAAACTCAGGCAAGCAGGGAGCAAAAGGCGCCCCGCAAAGTTTCCTAAATCAGTAAAACGACCATATTTGTATATTAAAACATATAGCATGGCAACTATTGTAAACAAAACATCAGCGCAACACTATACCTGGGGCAATAACTGCCTAAGCTGGGTACTGGCCGATACGCCTGGACTTTCAGTTAAGCAGGAAAGCATGCCTGCAGGTACTAAAGAAGCCCTTCACTTTCACAACCATGCACAACAGTTCTTTTTTATACTTAAGGGTATAGCCACTTTTTATGCTAATGGTAAAAAGAACACGGTTGGAGCTAATGAAGGTATTTTAATTGAGCCCAACACACAGCATTATATTGCAAATGAAACTGCCACCGAGCTTGAGTTTTTGGTTATATCGCAACCTTCTACAAATGAGGATCGGCAGAATGTATAGATAGGTTTCGAAAATTCGGAAACTTTAACTAATAATTAACTTTTGGGCGTTCCCCTGCGGGTCGGGCTATTCATTCCAAGTCCTCGCCTCCTGAGGTCGGCTGTGGGCTTTCCATTACTATCCCTAACGCAAAACACAATTATGCCCAATATTTATTCCTAATTCGTAATTTTTAATTCGTAATTAAACGACTTACTCCTCATACTGCCACACTGTCATCTCTGACTCGCGGTTAAAACGCTTCTTGGTCGACTCCAGCCTACGGCTGTCTTTGCCATAGGTATCTATTTTTTTCCACTCGGTATTTGTTTCAATAGTCATTTTTATATCATCCTCGTTAGGGTAATATTCTGTTACAACAATTGATTCAGGCTTATCGCTGCACGAATTATATTGTTCATTCCTGGTGCAACGCCTGTGCGAGTTATATACACTTACCTGCTTGGTGTTTTTGCTGTATTGCCCTCCGCCTTTTTCTTCTGAATAAATAGGGTTACCTGCAGCATCATATTTGTATATGGTTATCATCATCGATTTCGACCAATACATGTTACCCTCTTCAGCTGTAGTTTGTGTATCACTTACTATCCTTCTGTTAATATATTGCAGTTTGTCAATAACCTTTGTAGTAAATGGCGTACCCTCTTTCATGCTTGTGGTAATTTTAGAAACCTGGTTGCCATATGTATCGAAGGTGGTAACTGTTTTATCATTATCAGGGCAGGTGCCGGCCGCCTCATCTCCAAACTCTTCTTCTGTTTTTACATAGCTTGAATCAGTATTATATACATCACTTTCCGATTTAGTAAGTTTACCACCCTCATATTTCTTCATACTTATCTGCCTTTTCTGTGCATCAAAAACAAACTTAGTATCTACCGTATCTGTATCTGCCCTACCTCCAATATCCTTCGTTTCTATTTCATTTCCTGCATTATCGTAAGTATGTATTGTTGACGAAAGCTGGCCATAGTTATAATTAGTTTCCTTTA
>JABCZY010000031.1 GCA_013289395.1 Bacteroidota bacterium | reverse complement strand
ACCTCAATTACGGATACAAAGAATTGGTAATACCGCCTACAAAAGATGGTGGCTTTGCCATGGAAAAAGAATGCCTGCACATATGGGCACGCGGTACATATATGATGATTGCCTTACCTAATATTGATGGCAGTTTCACATGTACATTGTTCTTTCCGTTTGAAGGAAAAGAATCATTTGCTGCGTTAACTGATCGCGATAAAGTGAGTACGTTCTTCAAAGAAGTTTTTCCTGATGCGGTACCATTAATGCCAACGCTACTGGATGACTTTTTCAATAATCCTACTTCATCATTAGTTACCGTAAAGTGTTACCCATGGTCGTACTCCGATAAATTATTATTGCTTGGCGATGCAGCACATGCCATTGTGCCCTTCTTCGGACAAGGTATGAATTGTGGCTTTGAAGACTGTACCGTGTTTGAAAAATTGCTTGATGCACACCTAGGAAATGGTAGCGAAGAGAATTGGAAGAAAATATTTGATGAAACACAAAAAGCCCGCAAGCCAAATTCAGATGCTATTGCCGACCTTGCAGTTGCTAACTTTATAGAAATGCGCGACCTGGTTACTCATCCTGATTTTATATTACAAAAGAAAATTGAAGCGCACTTCAGTTCACTCCACCCCGATATGTGGATACCACTTTATGGTATGGTAACCTTTACCGATCTTCCCTATAGCCATGCATTAAAGCAAGGGCAAAAACAAGATGCTATCATGAAAAAGGTTTTAGCTACTCCTGATATAGAGGCTAAGTGGAATTCTTCTGAAGTAGAACAAATGATGATGAAATTGGTGAAGGAGAGTTAATAAGATTAGCAAAACGATACTACTATTTATGTGTTTTTGCATATTATCATCATAATTCTATATTTGCCATAACATTAATCTCCCTGAAAAATGAAAAAACTGCAAAGTCTTGTTGTAATCTGTTCCGTTTTATTCTCAGTAAACCAATTGAAAGCTCAGGCATTCGATGATGGTAAAAATTTAATTTCCGCAGGCTTTGGATTTCCGGCAACGTCAGTTATAACTCAAAACCTTCCCACTTATCAGAACGAGTTGAACTATAATTATAAAAATTATGGAACTATCGTTCTAAAATTCGAACATGGCCTGGTAAAGTACTTTGGTGTTGGCCTTAACCTTGAATATTCCAGCGCATCGCTTGGATATGATTATACCCAGCCAAGGACTTTCAATACAGATACAACATACCATGTAAATATTAACAATAGTTTAATTGCAGGGTATTTAAGATTAAATGGTCATTATCCTATTGGTGATCACCTTGACATTTTTGCCGGTTTTGGCCTGGGGTACGCATACCAACTAAATAATTACAGCGATAATAACCCCGACAATACCGGTAAGAACACTAAAACCCAATCGTTTCAATTCGATTGGCAGTTTACTCTTGGCTTACGCTATATGATCAAACCACACTTTGGTCTTTTTGCTGAGGTTGGTAAGGCCACTACAAGCGTGCAAATGGGTATAACATTTGGCTTGTAAATCAAAAGCAGGGCTTTCAATATTTTACCCGGTTATTTAGTTTCCGCTAATGCTTGAAATAACGCTATAGCCGTAAGATTTACCTTTATCAGTATACGTTTCAGAACGTACTTTGCCTATATTTTGTGCATAGTAGTCCACCACGTGAAAAACAGTTGAACTCAAAGGGGTTTTCGTGGTTTGATCTGATGTTATTTTCACACACTTAAAAGTACCTGCAGGGGTTGTAATGCTAGTATCGCTTATCACCTTAATGTTACTTGAAGTGTTGGTAACAGTAAAATTACCCATGCCCAGCTTCACGAAATTAGGGTCTGTACTTACCATATTAATGGTCATGGTGCCACCTTTCAAAGTCATGCCGGGGCTAAGGTTAGATGGAAACTCTAAGAAATCACCGGTTACGGTTGTAGTTGTATTGGGCCTGCTTTGGGGTTCAGCACCTGAGGCCATATTCAGGTAAAATATACCATTTTCACATTTAGCATCAAATGTGCATTCATTTGTTTGCTTGTCTTTGTCATCAAAATGTGTGCTTTTCACCGATAGAGTAAGTATACTTCCTGTTGCATTACTGCTTAAAATAGTTTGCACAGTGCGGCCGGTCTGTTTACCTTTATCGTTATATGATCTCCGTTCAATTTGAGCGCCTTGCTTAACAGGGAAATATGGCTTACATGAGTCATCAGCAGATTTAAACGATGCGCTAAAGGCTGCCAAGGCAATAACAGAAAGGCATAATAATGTATTTTTCATAGGTTTTTGTTGGTTAGGGATGGCAATATTAAAATTATTTTAGAAACGCCGCACTTTCTCAAAAAGAGGGTAAAATCAACAAAATCTCTATTCATAGCCCAGAAATAGGCGAAAAAACAATAAAAAGGCGTTTTACGGAAAGAATAAAATATTACCTTTGCACCCCTTATAAAAAAATGGAACCAACAGTTAAAATATTTTCAGGCAGCGGCCATCCGGTTTTAGCAAAAAAAATTGCTGAAAGCTATGGTCAGTCTCTTGGAAAAATGAGCGTGATTCACTTCAGCGATGGGGAATTTGAACCTTCGTATGAAGAGACCGTTCGTGGCTGTTCAGTATTCATTGTACAAAGTACGCACCCACCGGTTGACCATTTTTTTGAACTGCTTTTAATGGCCGATGCTGCAAAAAGGGCATCTGCAAAACAAGTAGTGGCAGTAATGCCTTATTTTGGTTTTGCCCGCCAGGACAGGAAAGATAAGCCCCGTACCGCTATTGGTGCAAAGCTTATGGCCGACTTGCTTACCACCGCCGGTGTTACCCGTATTATGACAATGGACCTGCATGCTGACCAGATACAGGGTTTCTTTAATGTTCCGGTCGATCACTTATTTGCCTCATACCTCTTCCTGCCTTATATACAAAACCTTAAATTGCCTAACCTGACTATTGCATCACCCGATATGGGCGGTTCGAAAAGGGCTAACGCATACGCTAATTTCCTGAAATCGGATATAGTTATTTGCTACAAACAACGTTCAAAAGCTAATGTAGTAGATAAAATGACCGCAATAGGAGAAGTGGAAGGCCGTGATATCGTTCTGCTTGATGATATGGTTGATACAGCCGGTACACTTACCAAGGCAGCCAATATGATGATGGACAAAGGTGCTAACAGTGTACGCGCACTTTGCAGCCATGCCGTATTATCAGGTAAGGCGTATGAGAACATTGAAAAATCACAACTTACAGAATTAATAGTTACCGATACTATTCCGCTTAAGCAGGAATGCAGCAAGATCAAAGTATTGTCGGTAGCGCCTTTGTTTGCAGATATTATCAGTAAAGTTCATAATTTTGAATCGATAAGTAGTCACTTTGTATTTTAAAACTCGTTTATTATAAATTTCTATTCCAATGAAAACACTATCAATTAAAGGTACAGCAAGAAAAGCAACAGGCACAAAAGAAGCCATTTTAACCCGTAGAACAGGTCTGGTACCTTGTACATTATACGGCGGTAAAGAACAAGTGTTCTTTAACGTAGAAGAAAAGCAATTTGCAAAGCTTCTATATAGCCCGGATGCATATTTGGTAAATGTTGACATTGATGGAAAAGCAACTCAGGCTATTGTGCAGGAAGCTCAGTTCCATAAAGTTACTGATCATATTATGCACGTTGACTTTTTAGAAGCTGTTCCCGGTAAACAACTTACTGTGAAGGTTCCTTTAGTTACACATGGATCGCCGGTTGGTGTGAAAATGGGTGGCAAACTGCAAGTGAAATTGCGTCGCCTTACCGTTAAAGGTTTGGTAAACGATATTCCTGATCATATTACATTAGAAGTAGGCCATATTAAGCTTGGCGAAAGCGTATTGGTAAAGGACATGAAGAATGAAAAGATCAAGTTCCTTGATCCTGCAAATTCTGCTGTATTAGCTGTTAGGACAACCCGTGAGGCTGCTCCTGCTGCTGCCGGTACTGCTGCTGTTGGCGCTGCTCCTACTGTTTCTGCTGCTCCTGCTGCAGGTGCTCCTGCGGCCGCTGCGGGTGCTGCTGCTCCGAAGAAGGAAGAAAAGCCAGCTGCTAAGAAATAAGTTGAGCATTGGACAGGTTCCTCATAGCAGGACTTGGTAATATTGGTGATGAATATTTAGAAACGCGCCATAATATCGGTTTCAAAATAGTCGATGCCTTTGCCTTAAAGCATAAGGGTTCCTTTGATAACAACAGGCGCTACGGTGCCATTGCCGAAGTATCCTTAAAGGGGAAACATATTATATTGCTCAAGCCCTCTACATTTATGAACCTGAGTGGTAAGGCTGTCCGTTATTGGCAAACCGAGAACAAAATACCATTGCATCATGTACTTGTAGTGCTCGACGATCTGGCACTACCCTTCGGCACACTTCGCCTGAAAAGCAATGGCAGTGATGGTGGACACAATGGACTTAAGAGCATCCAGGAGATATTGAACACTGCTAATTATCCGCGCCTGCGATTCGGCATTGAGAACAATTTCCCCAAGGGCGGACAATCAAATTACGTACTGGGTGAATGGACCAAGGAGGAAAACGCAAAGCTTCCGGAATATATTACTACAGCGGTAGAGACCATTGAAGCCTTTTGCCTGATGGGCATTGAGCGTACAATGAATACGTTTAATAAAAGAAAGTAGAATTTTAACGAACCGTATTTGTGCCTTCCGTCTTGGCCAGATGGAATGTAAAACCAATGTTAGCTATCCATTCATAGGCGCCAAAACTTTGTGCAGCAGTTCCATTATTTCCGTTGCCGCCCCAAACCTTTAACCCGGAGTAGTTAGCATATACAGCGTGATTAGAATATTCTATAAAGGCATATTGGAAAAAGGTGCAACGTATAAGGGCCTCTACACCGGTATTCCAGCCGCCTAATTGGAAGTGGCCATTGTTCCAGTTACCAAAGATCTCATCTGAAACGTGAGGCACATTAGGACCAATACCGAACTTAACTAATCCATATAACACTATTTTATTGTCATGGGAAGCATATATTGGCAGCTTGCGGGTAATATTAATATCGAACCAGTTAGCACCATTATTCAGTTGCCAATAAAGTGTGCTGTTGTTGATGTTAATGGTTGTATCTACCTGTCTTCCATTGAGTGTACCTTTTATTGGCGAATTGCCACCTTGCCAAACAACATACTTGGTGTGGTCGAAGCTTATTTCAACTCCCCATAATTGTTTCTCATCAAAAAAATAACCGATTCGATAGTTATATTGAGGGATAGTGGGCGCTACATGAAAAAGATTGTTCCAGCCAACACGGTCGTGAGCGTTTAGGCTTTCGTAGGTAAAGTTATTATTAAGTTGCGGTTGATCTACGCTGATATTGCTTTTGGTATACCACTCATGGTTATAGCCCCAGGAGCCATAGAAACGGCCATTATTAATGATCCTTTTGTGTTTGGAGGTATCCGTTTGTCCATTTGCAAATACATTAAACAAACAAATTCCAACTAAAATAAGTAAGTACTTTCTCATAGCTATAAATGAAGGCGCAAAGATAAGGTTAGTTGTCTACTAACGTGCCTATTTTCTCATCCTTCAATAGTCTTGCAAGGTTGCCCTTTTTATTAATGTCAAATACAATTATAGGCAACTTGTTTTCTTTGCAGAGTGTAAACGCAGTAAGGTCCATTATTTGCAGGCCTTGGTTATACGCTTCATCAAATGTTATAGTATCGTAACGTTTTGCATTCTTATCTTTTTCCGGATCAGCTGTATAAATACCATCTACACGGGTGCCCTTCAAAATAACATCAGCTTCAATTTCAATCGCTCGCAAGCTGGCAGCCGTATCAGTAGTGAAATAAGGGTTTCCGGTACCTGCACCGAAAATTACAACCCTGCCTTTCTCCAGGTGCCTTACAGCCCTTCTGCGTATAAATGGCTCACAGATTTCCTTCATTTCAATAGCTGACATAAGCCTTGTAGGTATGCCCAGTTTCTCTAACGATGCCTGCAATGCCATGCTATTAATAATTGTAGCAAGCATTCCCATATAATCGCCCTGCACCCTATCAATACCATTTGCTGTTGCCTGTATACCTCTGAATATATTTCCTCCACCAATTACAATCGCCACCTGTGCTTTTTCGGCAATAGCCGTTTTAATCTCTTCAGCATAATGCAACACAGCTTGTTGTTCTATACCAAATTGCTGATTGCCCATTAAGGACTCACCACTAAGTTTGAGAAGTATACGTTTGTATTTCATGGTACAAATATTGCAAAAAAAAATCCCCCGTTTGGAGGATTTTTAAATTATTAACCTAAAGCGATTCTTTTAAAGCTCGTTACTTTGAGCTCCTTATCATTATCCTGTAAGAACTGTTGAACAGTTTTTTTGCTATCCTTAATAAAGTCCTGGTTAAGCAGTGTAGATTCTTTATAGAACTTATTTACTTTACCGATAGCAATCTTTTCAAGCATATTTTCAGGTTTACCTTCCTGACGAGCCTGCTCCTTAGCAATAGCCATTTCACGGTCAAGTGTTTCCTGAGTAACATCGCTCTTATCAATTGCAATAGGAGCCATAGCTGCTATCTGCATTGATATTTCTTTACCAACTTCAAGCGGTGTGGTTTTATTAAAACCTACAACACTTGCCAATTTATTTCCCGGGTGATTGTAAGCGAAAACTTTTTCTGCGGTTACCTTTTCGTAACGCAGTTCCATTTTCTCACCAATCTTTCCAACGTATTCAGTTATCTTCTTTTCAATGCTTAATCCATCAGCATAGGTTGCAGCTTTCAATTCATCAACCGATGAAAAGTTACCGTTCAATGCAATGTTCGCAATATTATCTACCAACTTAATAAAGTCTTCGTTACGTGCTACGAAATCGGTTTCGCAATTCAATACGGTTACAATTCCTTTCTTGCCATCCGTTGAAACTTTTGCAATAACAACACCTTCTTTAGCATCACGGTCGCTACGGTTAGCAGCTACTTTCTGGCCTTTTTCACGTAATATATCTATTGCTTTTTCAAAATCTCCACCAGCTTCGGTAAGGGCTTTCTTACAGTCCATCATACCAGCACCGGTTTGTTGACGAAGTTTATTTACTTCAGCAGCAGTGATGTTCATAGTTCCTGTAGTCATGTTAATTATTTTTTAATAGGTGCTCTTCTGTTTCCACCGCCAACAGGACCGCCTCTCTTAGGGCCTTTGTTGTGATGCGGAGCGCCATGGTTCTGGCTCTTCGCTTTCTTTTCTTCTTCAGCTAATACTTCATCTTCTCCTGAACCTTCGTATTTAGATTCAATTGTATCAGATTCCGCTTCTTCGTGCTTTTCATCACGTTTGGTAATAACCTGAGCTTCTTTTCTTTCTTCTAACCCTTCTTTAATTGCACCTATCAACGTATCAATTACAATACGAATTGAGGTAGATGAGTCATCATTTGCAGGAATTGCAAAATCAACTTTATTAGGATCTGAGTTTGTATCAACAATAGCAAAAGTAGGAATGTTCAATTTCTTAGCTTCAGATATTGCAATATGTTCCTTGGTAATATCAACTACAAATACGGCTGCAGGTAAACGTGTCATGTTTGCAATGCTACCAAGTTGGTGTTCCAACTTAGCACGTTGACGAGACAATTGAAGTTTTTCTTTCTTAGAAAGAGATTCAATAGTACCATCATTTGCCATTTTATTCATCTCAGCCATCTTACGAATGCTGCGGCGAATGGTAGCAAAGTTTGTTAACATACCACCAGTCCAACGTTCAGTAATACATGGGAAACCAACTTCCTTTATCTTTTCTGCTACTATGTTCTTAGCTTGCTTTTTGGTAGCAACAAATAATATTGTTCTGCCCGATTTTGCTATCTGTTTCATTGCATTAGAAGCTTCTTCAAGCTTTACTAAGGTCTTGTTCAGATCAATGATATGTATACCATTCTTTTCTCCGAAAACGAACGGAGCAATGTTAGGATTCCATTTTCTTTTCAGGTGACCGAAGTGTGCTCCTGCTTCTAAAAGTGCGTCAAACGAGGTTCTTGGCATGTTGTTGTTTTGATAATTGAATTTAAAAAAGTTATGTATGCTATATAATAGATTATCTCTTTGTAAACTGGAATCTCTTTCTTGCTTTCTTCTGACCAGGTTTTTTACGTTCAACCATACGTGGGTCACGTGTCATTAATCCTGCATCTCTTAATGCTTTTTTGTACTCAGGGTTAATTTTTACAAGAATACGGGAAATAGCCAGGCGCATTGCTTCAGCCTGACCTTTTACACCACCACCTGTAACACTAGCCTCAATATCATGTTGTCCAGCTTCTTCCTTTATAATAACGAAAGGCTGTTGAACCATGTACTGAAGTGTTCCGGTTTGGAAATACTTATCGTAGTCCTTTTCGTTGATCGTAATTTTTCCTTTGCCTTTAGTTAAGTAAACGCGAGCAATGCTGGTTTTCCTTCTCCCGATGGAGTGTATAGTTTCACTCATGAGTATTATTTGAATTTAAGTTCTTTTGGTTGTTGTGCTTCGTGATTATGCTTGGTACCTGTGTAAATATACACGTTGGTTTGCAGCGTTCTGCCTAAGCTGTTCTTAGGTAACATCCCCTTAATTGCCTTGTGCAATACAATGGTAGCATCCTTTTGGAATATCTTAGCAGGCGTTGTAAACCTTTGTCCACCCGGGTAACCGGTGTGGCGTACATATTCTTTATTTTCAAACTTCTTGCCGGTAAAGCGAACTTTCTCAGCATTGATGATAATTACATTATCTCCGCAATCAGCATGTGGAGTGTAAGAAGGCTTGTGCTTTCCCCTTAATACCATAGCTACCTGGGTAGCAAGGCGACCTACGATCTGGTTGTCGGCATCAACAATAAACCACTCTTTTTTAATGGTCTCTTTGTTGGCTGAAACAGTTTTATAACTTGGCGTATTCACGATAAATTAGTTTAATATGTTCTTTAACCTTTTTTATAAAAGGGGTGCAAAGCTAAATAATATTTTAATATCTGCGAAGGTTTTTGAAAGAATCTTTGAATAATGAGATGTTAAAAAGCCCAATGTCACAGAACCCCTCCTTATTTTCAATTTGCTTTACCTTCCCATTATTGCGCCAAATTAAACTAAAAAGCCCTCATTATGAGGGCTTTTTAATCTATAGGTTCTTCAGTTATTTAGAAATACTGAACTTACCGGTTTTCATTAGGCTACCCGCTTTGTCGTAAAGCTGGTAAAAATATAAGCCCGAAGCCAGTTGAGAGCTATTTAACGTTGCAAAGTTATTATGTGTATCCACTGTACTCACCTTTTGGCCAGTCATGTCAAATACATTTATATAACTTGTAACACCGCTGCTTGTAATATTGAAGTGAACATCGTTAGTAGCCGGGTTAGGGTAAACACTTACACTTGCCGGAGAAACAGATAATTCATTCACTCCATTAACTATTGTGGCACCGTCCACAAGTAAAATGCTTCCCAAAGCAGGGTGAGTGAAACTGCTTGCGCTATAAAACACGGTTATTGTATCAGGAAAGCCAGAAGTACTGTCGTATGATATAGTTACTGTTCCCTGCGTCCATGAAGATGCAGCGTTTAATTTTAAAATACCGCCACCTAACACATTGCGTTTACCTCCTGAGGAATGAGTAAGAGCTACCGACACAAAAGCAGTATCGGCTACACCTAATTTAGATGTCGCTGGTGTGTACTGATACCAGAATGACATTTGAGTGGCGCGGTTATTAAAAGGAACACCTGTTTTAAATGTAGGAGATGTACCCACAATAAGTTTACCCGTAACAACTATTCCAACTGTATCATGCGGAATAAATGTTTTTACGTAACCATACGATTGTGAACTTAGTGCAACCGACATAATTTTACAAGAATATTTACCGGAATGAACTGTAGTACTGTCTTTAAATACTGAAAGCGCACTACCTCCTGTTATAGAGTTGTTAAGTATATTGAATGTTTGCCATCCACTTGATCCGGTTCCACCATTTGGATCATCATAGGTAGCACTAAAAAATCCTGATGGAGTTATATGTGTCCAAGATTCAAAATCGTCGGCTGAAGCACTAACTATCTGCGCTTTAACGGTATTTACATTGAATGCCAGAAAAGCAATTGATAATGCAAGTAAACTTTTTTTCATAGTAGTTTTATTTATGAACCACAAATATAACAATCATTTTTCAGGAAACAAAACATTTAACAGGCTTTAACAAATAGTAGTATAAGGGCTTAGGCATATTTCATCCTCTTACAATTTAAAAATAGCCTTAAGTTTGCGCTCATTATGAATAACGAAGAACTCTTTAAAAACATTATCTCCCATAGCAAGGAATATGGCTTTATATTCCCTTCCAGTGAGATATACGACGGGCTTAGCGCAGTTTACGATTACGGCAGTTACGGTGCCGAACTGAAGAACAACATACGTACCTATTGGTGGAAAGCCATGGTACAATTACATGAGAATATTGTGGGCCTCGACTCGGCCATATTTATGCACCCTACCATCTGGAAAGCGTCGGGACACGTGGATGCATTTAACGATCCGCTTATAGATAACAAGGACTCTAAAAAACGCTATCGCGCCGATAACCTTATTGAGGATTATATTGGTAAGCAAGAAGATAAAATTGAAAAAGAGGTTGAAAAGGCTAAAAAGCGTTTTGCCGAGAAGTTTGATGAAGCCCTGTATCGTACCACTAACCCACGTATAACTGAAATAAAGACCAATATAGATACCGTACATGGCCGATATAAAAAAGCTATGGAGGATAGTAACTGGGCTGACCTGTACCAATTAATAGTTGACCTGGAGATAGTTTGCCCCATATCAGGAACCAAGAACTGGACCGAAGTACGGCAGTTCAACCTGATGTTCTCTACCAGCATGGGCGCTATGGAAGAAACATCAAACCAATTGTATTTAAGGCCTGAAACGGCACAAGGCATATTTGTAAACTTCTTAAATGTTCAAAAGACTACCCGCATGAAGATACCTTTTGGTATTGCACAAACGGGCAAGGCTTTCCGTAATGAAATTGTAGCAAGGCAGTTCATATTCAGAATGCGGGAATTTGAACAGATGGAAATGCAGTTCTTTGTACAACCCGGAACTGAACTGAAATGGTATGAAGCATGGAAGGAAAAACGCCTTGCATGGCACCACAGTCTTGGTTTTCCGAAGGAGAGCTATAGATTCCACGATCACACCAAGCTGGCACACTATGCCAATGCAGCCTGCGATATTGAGTTCCAGTTTCCATTTGGTTTTAAAGAGCTTGAAGGTATTCATTCACGTACCGATTTTGACTTGAAGAGCCATGAAAAGTTCTCAGGTAAAAAACTGCAATACTTCGACCCTGAGCTGAATAGCAGCTATGTACCGTTTGTAGTTGAAACATCTGTTGGGCTCGACCGTATGTTCCTAGCCGTTATGTCGAGGGCACTGCAGCAAGAGAAGCTGGAAGATGGCACCACCCGCGATGTACTTAAGCTACCTGCGTTCCTGGCACCGGTTAAATGTGCTGTTTTGCCACTCACAAAAAAGGACGGACTATCGGAGAAAGCCTTAGACATATTTAATAAGCTTAAGCTATCAATGTATTGCCAGTATGATGAGAAAGACTCTATCGGCAAGCGTTATCGCAGACAAGATGCCATTGGTACTCCGTATTGTATTACTATCGATCATCAGACGTTAGAAGACAATACTGTTACTATTCGTGACCGCGATACTATGACCCAGGAACGTATTTCTGTTGACCAGGTTGAGCGCATCGTACTTGAGAAAGCTGATATTGTTTCGGCTCTTAAGAAGTTGTAGTTTTTTACAAGTGGTATTGCTCTAGATTCGTAATTTTTAATTCCTAATTCTTAATTGAATTTGGGGCGGCATCTGCTCCCTGCTTGCCTGTGTTTTCTATTCTCGCATCATTTGCAGCTAACCCGCGCCCACCTTTTACCTAGTTAGTGGATTTCGCGTTAGGGATAGTAGCGTAAAGCCCACAGCGCAGCGAGGACTTGCAGCGGATAGCTCGACCCGTAGGGGAACGCCCAAATAATTATTTAGAAATTTGAAGCCTAATTAAACGTTTGGAGCAATAGTAGAAGCTTTAACTTCGTATACATAGATATCCTGTTCGAACCACCATATCTGCTTTCCACGCGTCATGTCATTTCGTTCGGCTACACGTTGCGACGGAGTGTTGTGGATATTAATAAGTGAAACTACTTTATCAGTAAGGTTGGTATTAAAAGCATAGTTTTTAAATGCAGCTGCAATTTCTGTTGCATAGCCCTTTCCCCAATGTTTCCTCATAAAATGATACCCTATCTCTACCATTTTTTCACCATTCACATCTTGCAGGAGCAAGCCGCAAATACCAATTAGTTCTTTTGTCTCTTTTAGCAACACTGCTTGAAAACCCAGTTTGTTCACTGAATAGCGCCATTGCGTTCTTTCCATCCAATTCTTTGCCAGTTGTACAGGATCAACTACTCCCTGAAGATTCAAATACTTAATTGCTTCTTTATCTTCAAAAAAGTTTTTCCATACTTCTGCATCCTCAAGGGTCAGGAACCTTGTAATGAGGCGCTCTGTTTCTATGCCGTCTTTGTACTCGTAACTCATCTATTTACCCTTAGTCAAACTTCCCAATTGTTCTAATAATATATCTATAGTGCTTTTATGTGTGCGGAAACTAAGTACCGCCAAGCGCAACATAAACTTGCCATCGAGCATCGTGGATGAAATAAAAACACGTCCATCTTTTTGTACTTCTTCCATCAACGATTTATTAAACGCATTGGCATCGTCACTCTTTGGCACGTAGCGGTAGGTAACCACCGAAAGCTCAGGATAGGGGCCAACTTCAAAACCCAGTTTCTGTATCTCTCCGTAGAAATAACGTGCCAGCAGCAGCTTTTCGTTGAGGGCAGCACGGAATGGTTTTAATCCTAATAGTTTTAAAGGCAGCCACAGGCGCAGCCCACGGAAGTGTTTGGTAAGCTCCGGCGACAGGTCAGCAGGCGACACTTCTTCGTTAGCGCCAAGTGTGTCCTGCATATAATTGGCCTGGTAATAATGTGAATTATATAAAGCCGCTTTATCCTTTACTATAAGCATCCCAAGGCCATAGGGCAGGAATAAGCTCTTATGTGGATCAATAGCGAAAGAATCGGAAAGTTCAATGCCTTTCAATACTTTTTTGCCATGGTCGGTGAGCAGAAAATAACCACCATAGGCCGCGTCGACATGAAACCAAAGCTTATGCTTTGCAGCAATTTCGCCAATGGCATGCAATGGGTCAACCGAGCCGGTATCAGTTGTACCGGCCGATGCTACCACCAAAAAAGGAATGAGTCCTTGTTGTTTGTCAGCGGAAATAAGGCTTTCGAGTTCCTGCGGCTTTATGCGGTAGCAATCATCGAGCGGCAAATGGCGCACAATACATTCACCCAATCCTGCAATACGGATGGCCTTGAACACACAGTGGTGAACCTCTGCACTTAAATATATTACTGTCTTTTTAATTTTATCAGATGTTATTTTTTTACTGTCGCGGGCAGTAACAATAGCCGATAAGTTTGCAATACTGCCTCCGCTGGTAAGGTTGCCTACAGCGGTTTTCGGGTAACCCGCCAGTTCTGCGGTCCACTGTATCAGCATGTTTTCCATACGCACCGCACCCGGACCGGCAAAAAATATTCCGGCATATCGGTTGGTGATATCAGCCCAGTAATCTCCCAGCGCACTATAGTAAATTCCGCCACCGGGTATATAGCCTAAGTGTCCACCAGATGCAGGGTTAAGCCCTGGTTCATCGAGCCCTTTTTCGAGCATGTTCAGTATTTGCGGCAGGGCCATGGGTTCTTCGCTTACGGGAGAGTTTAAAAATACTTCGCTGGCTTTGCGCTCACCTTCAAAGGCAGGTATGGTTTCTATTTCATTTATAAAACGCTCGGTGTAGTTCACTACTCCTTCGCGTACGATTCTTCGTTCGTTAGCTGTGGGTTCAAGCTTTCTGGCTTCCCTTTCCAGTTCTTCTAATTCCTTCATACTACAAATGTGATATTTTTTCGTTTCAATATGTATTCGTTTTTGCGTTAGGGATAGTAGCGTAAAGCCCACAGCGCAACGAGGACTTGCAGCGAATAGCCCGACCCGTAGGGGAACGCCCAATATTTGATAAAATTTGCGAATCAGTCAATTAGTGACTTAAAGATTTAAGTTTATTTAACAGAAGCGAAGGCCCTGAAGGTTAACTCCCTTAGGTGAATCCTTATCTTTGCACCCATGAACCGTCGGACCATATTTCTGTTCAGTTTTTTTATAGGCATAGTGCTGCTGGCGCTTATATGTGTACAGCTTTACTGGGTAACCAATGCCATAAGGCTAACCGAACAGCACTTTGAGCAGGACGTGAACGATGCCTTGAATGATGCTGTATACCGTCTCGAAAAAACTTCTATCGCCAAAATGACGGAGAAGTATAACTTCCGTAAACAAGCCGTTCGTTGGGTAATGCCAAGCCAAAGCACTAAAACGGCAGGGGCTAAAATGGTGGGCAACAACCTCGATAACCCACGCTACAAGGCCAGCGCCGACAAATACAATGTAAAGGTGTTCGAAGAACTGTCTAGCGATTCGAATGGTATTATAACCAGCAAAATGAAACACAGCTACCTGGTACACGATAGCAACCAGAACGGTACGGGTTTCGATCTGGGTATACGATTCAATGGAGACAATGCCCTCACCAATTCCGACTCGATAGATAAAAAACTGCAGTTTGCCATGCATCGTGGCGACGTAATGAACGATATTTTTGATGAGCTCGTGAGTATAAACGTGTACCACGATATTAATCCGCATATTGATACAGCACAGGTAGATTCACTGCTACGCACTTCCCTTGCCGATCAAAGTATTTTTACTCCTTTCCGTTTCGGTATTCTTAATTCAACTCGCGATACTGTGTTACAGTCCAGCGCCAAGGGTATTAACAACGAATTGCTGAATACGCCATACAAGGTAAATATGTCGCCTAAGAGCGTGTTCTTACAACACCGTTACCTGGCACTCTACTTCCCTAACGAGGGTTTTTACAGCCGCCTTAGCGAGTCGAAGTTTGTGTTGCTTACATCGGTAGCACTTATACTTATTATCATTGGTTCATTCTACTACACCATATCAACCATTTTCAGGCAAAAGAAACTATCGGAGGTGAAGAACGATTTTATAAATAACATGACTCACGAGTTTAAAACACCAATATCAACTATATCATTGGCGGGTGAAGTATTAAGTGATAAAAGCATTGAAAAAACGGATGAAAGCCGTGAACGCTACCTGGCAATTATCCGCAACGAGAACAAGCGCCTGGGTGGAATGGTCGAAAATATTTTACAAGCTGCTACGCTCGACAAAGGCGAACTGAAACTGAAGATACAGGAGGTAGATGTGCATCAGATTATACGTGATGTGTTGCAAAGCCTGAACCTGCAGATACAAAGCAAGCAGGGCGAAGCCACTACTGAACTGAACGCACAGCGCTATTCGCTGTTTGCCGACAAAATGCACATTGGCAATATTATTTACAATCTTGTTGACAATGCCCTTAAGTATACCAAAGAGCCGCCACGCATACAAATAAGTACTGCCAGCACGGCAACCGAATTAATTATTACAGTAAAAGACAATGGTATTGGTATTAAAAAAGATGACCAGAAAAAAATATTCGACACTTTTTACCGCGTGCATACCGGCAATGTGCATAATGTGAAAGGCTTTGGCCTTGGGCTTAGCTACGTAAAAGCAGTAGTAGAAAAACACCACGGACATATAGAAGTAGATAGTGAACTTAATAAAGGCAGCACCTTCATTGTATATTTGCCTTTTTCAACCGGACTGAAGTAAATTAAAAATGAAATATTAAAACCCATGGAAACTACTAAAATTCGCGCCCTGCTTGCCGAAGACGATGAAAGCCTCGGAATGTTGATGAAAGATTTTCTGCTGGCTAAAGGCTTTGACGTAGAGCTTTGCAACAATGGCAAAAAAGCATTCGACACCTTCAGCAAACGCGATTTCGATATTTGCATTTTAGATGTGATGATGCCTGAAAAAGATGGCTTTACTGTAGCTAAGGAAGTTCGCATGGTGAATAAACATATCCCTATTATTTTCCTTACCGCCAAAAGCATGAAGGAAGATATTATTGAAGGATTTAACAAGGGCGCCGACGATTATATTACCAAGCCTTTCAACACCGAAGAATTATTGGTACGCATACAAGCGGTTATGCGTCGCATGAGGCCTGCCAATGAAGATGCTGAACAGTTCCAGATCGGTTTATATCATTTCAATTATAAAAACCAGCAACTGGAATTTAAAGGCGAACACCAGAAACTTACTACCAAAGAAGCAGAGTTACTCAAGCTACTTTGCGTTAATCAAAACGATATACTTGATCGTAACTTTGCCCTTAAAGCTATCTGGCACAATGATACCTATTTCAGCAGCCGTAGTATGGATGTTTATGTAACCAAGCTCCGCAAGTTCCTGAAAGACGACCCTAAGGTGCAGATCATCAACATACATGGCAAAGGTTTTAAGCTATATGTAGAAAAGGCATAGGTGTTAAAATCTGTTATTCGATTAAACTCTTGCGTTCATCGATTGTCATAGTGTAAGTAAAAGATTTGAAGTAAATTGTCGTCAAATTATTTACTGTTAAAACGAAATGCTATGAAAAAGATCAAAATATTTTTAGCGGTACTCTTAGTAGGAGCCATACAGTTTGCAGATGCACAGTATTATCCCGGCCCTCCAGGTCCACCACCAGGACCAGCACCAAGAGAACGACACAACGACGAGGCAGCAGAAATTACCCCGCCTACCGGCTACTTTGAAATAAGTGTTGGTGCAACAGAACCGATCGGTAATTTTGCCGGCACCGGTAGTACAAGTTACAGTGGTTACGCTTTACCAGGTGCAGATCTGGCTATTTCATTGGGTGTTCCTATCAACCATTCAAATTTGGGTATTGCGTTAATGTATAAGGGTGTCAGCAACCAGTTTGATTACAATAGCTACGAGAACAATATCCAATATTCCGATCCAAGTAAAACATATTATATACCGTACGATCAGTATGGTAATAATGCCGATCAGGGAATTAGCTATGATGAAAGTTTTATTATGGTCGGCTTATTTGCAACCTACCCTATTCAACGCCTTTCGTTCGATTTTCGCCTTATGGGTGGCGTAGCAATATGCAGTTTGCCTGAAGTAGTGTATGCCGCACACGCTACCAGCCTTACAGCTCCAGATGATTTTTCCTGGGATATTTCCGCCAGTAGCACAAGTAGCTTTGCATTTGGTGCGGGCGCGGACCTACGCTACAAATTCAGAAGAGTATCACTTATGCTTGGTGTCGATTTTCTGACTGCGGACCCTCTTATTAGTACCAACGAAACATATGTAGACCAAAGCGGCAGTACTAGCCAATCTCGTTTAGGTGGCAACCTGCCCATTTCACTCATGAGCTACAGTATAGGTATTGGATACACCGTAAGATAAAGTTTATTCAACTATATATCAGCCACAAAGTGTGGATAGGAGGAGCTTTGCTACCTTCTCCTCTGCTTCGTGGTTTTTTGTACTTTTGCACCCTGTTTTGAAGATATCTGCATCCATATATTCCAATAAAATAAAGCCGCTGCAAGAGTTGGTGAAAGAACTTGATGCAGTTCATGTAGATTACCTGCATGTTGATTGTAATGATGACCTGAAAGTTTTTGACGATATTAAGCGTATCCGCACATTCAGCAAAACCCCTATCGATCTTCATATTATTTCATCGGAGCCGGAAAAATTCTACGATGGAATTATTGAAACAAATACTGATCTTGTGACCTTTCAGTTTGAAAACCTGAAAAAACCACTGAAGTTACCGGCTAACATAAAAAGCAAATTGGGCCTGGCAATTGTATCTGCTACACCTTTCAATGTATTTGAAGCGTACCAGGATACATTCGATTTTATATTGTTTATGACAACCACTCCCGGTCAAAGTGGAGGAGTTTTCAATAAAGAGAATTTTAAAAAGATACGCGATTTCAAAAACAAATTCCCGGGCAAACGAATACATGTTGATGGTGGCGTAACCGACGAAGTCGCATTTGTATTACGCAACATGGGTGTAAACTCTGTGGTATCGGGCTCATACCTTGTTAATGCCGATGGGCTTGGTAAAGCGCTGCACCAGTTGCGCAGCAATGATATTACTTCGCATACTTCTATCAGCGATTTTATGCTTACCAAAGAAGAACTGCCGACAGTAAGTTCTTCAGCAACATTTTTAGAAGTATTGCAAAGCATTGAGAAATATAATTTGGGATTTACATCGGTTACCGACAATACAGGAAAACTGCTTGGCATAATAAGTAATGCCGACGTGCGCAGAGGTTTAATAAAGAACATGGGGCAACTGGAAAAAATTCAGGTGAAGGATATTATCAATCCCAATCCGTTTAAAATAAAGGCATCTGCAACGGTATCTGAAATGCTTTCATTTATAAAAAGTATTAAACCGATAATTTTATTTCTACCGGTGGTAGACGATACCAATGTGCTGCAGGGCATAGTTACATTTAACAATCTAATTAAAGGCGAGTAATATGATAATTAAATTAAAACCAAGTGTTGACGGTACTAAAGCAAGTGAATTAGGAAAAGAATTACAGGCGTTTGTAATAAAAGATAATGGCAGTTTTACACTTATTACCCCAAACAAATTAAAAACGGTTGAAGACAAATATTCTTCATTTGTTGATAGCAGTGTTGCATTCGATGATGATATTCAATTAGCCAGCCGCAAGTACAGGAAAGAAGTCCGCACCATTAAGTTAAGCGATAAAATAAGTGTTGGCGGTGCAACCCATAATACAGTAATGATTGCCGGGCCTTGCTCGGTTGAATCGGAAGAACAAATTGAACAAGCTGCGCAATTATGCGTGAAATTAGGTATTGGCGTTCTGCGTGCAGGCGCTTACAAACCCCGTACATCTCCGTATACTTTTCAGGGTATGGGGCTCGATGGGTTGAAGCTGCTTGCAAAAATGCGCGACAAATACGGGTTAAAAATTATTACAGAGATACGTGACTCTACACACGTGCAGGATGTTATAGAATATGCTGACATTTTACAGATAGGTGCTAAGGCCATGTACGATCATGGTATTTTAAAAGCCTGCGGAAAATCAGACAAGCCTACATTATTGAAACGAGGCTTTGGTACAACCTTGCAGGAATTTGTACAATCGGCTGAATTTATTTTATCGGGTGGTAATGCAAATGTTTTGCTTTGCGAACGAGGCATACGCACATTCGAAACCAAAACACGTTTTACACTTGACCTTTGTGGTGTTGCTTATTTAAAGGAATACACAAACCTACCTGTAGTACTCGACCCTAGCCACGCTATTGGTTATGCATATGGTGTGCCTGACCTGGCAAGGGCTTGTGTAGCAATGGGTGTTGACGGAATATTAATTGAAACACACCCTAACCCTGCAGTTGCAAAATCAGATGCATCGCAACAACTGAACTTTGAACAATTTACTGCGCTTTATAAATCAGTGCTACCAGTTGCGCAAGCAATTGGCCGTAAGATCGTTTAGGTAATGAATCACCTCGCTTCAAACATAAAACTCCTCCGTACACAGCGTAAGCTGACACATGCATTGCTGGCTAAACAAAGTGGCGTGAAAGAGAAGCATATTAAGCAGGCTGAGAAAAATGGTGATATAACTTTAGCTGACCTGCTTTTATTAGCTGAAGCACTAAAACTTTCTATTGATACTTTGGTTAAAGTTGATTTGGCAAAAAAATATACAAAGGCAAAAAACATTAAGCTTTTTGTAATTGATATTGACGGAGTGCTTACCGATGGCGGTATGTATTATACTGAGAGTGGTGATGAGTTAAAAAAATTCAATACCAAGGATGGGCTTGCTATAAAACGCTTAGCTAAAAGTGGAATGCAAATTGCTTTTTTAAGCAATGGAAAGAACACTGCATTAATTCAAAGCCGTGCAAAACTATTGGGCGTACAAAAAGTATATGTGGGTTTCGAAGAAAAAGAAACTGTGCTCAATAAATGGGTGAAAGAATTAAAGATAACGTATAAGAACGTTGCGTACATAGGTGATGATGTAAACGACCTGAAAGTAATAAGCAAAGCGGCTTTCTCTGCCTGCCCGGCAGATGCTACCGACGCAATCATGCAAAATGTAAATATTATTCTTACACGTAATGGTGGCGATGCTTGTGTACGGGAAATGATTGATAATTATCTGCAATAAAACAGCCTATCCCTGTGCTTGTTTCTTTTGTGCTTCTTTCTCAGCCATAATTTTTAAATACTCGTCCAGCTTACCGAATTCAGCCAGGTGGACTAAGCCTATTTCTTGTGAACCCAGCTTGTATGCTTTACGGTATGGTGGGTTCTTAGCCAGGAACCTATCACAAAACATATACAAGGGAGATATTTTAAACGAATACCAGGGTGATAAAAACCTAAATCCAACACCTATCGAGTCAACCGGGTTTCTTACCGCGTGCCAATAAAAAGGAGGGTTCCAAAAAACATCGCCGGGTTTTAAATGAACAGAATAACCATCAATGTATTTAAATAATCCGTAAGGGCCATAATACGGATCTTCTATAAATGGGTTAAATGGATTTTGTGCTTTTGCAGGAGCGCCACGGTAAAGGTTTTGCACCGGGTCGGCATCAAACACGGCATTATAGTATTGTGAATATAGTATCCACTCCTTTTCACCATATACCTGCACAAAAATATTACTGGCAGCTGCATTGTGAAAGTTAGTAATTGTTCCTTTGCCACCCATAAATACCTGGAAAGCCTGGAAACGCTTACCTGATTTGTGCTTATGTTCAAGCAACCATTTATAATCAAAATCTTTTATGTGCTCAGGGTGCCTGTCGAGCAATGGATAGAAACGATAATACTTGCCTCCTCCACTGCGAATGTTATTAATTACTTCCCTGAGTGTAGTAGCTTCGAACGGAAACCCATGCTTTAATTGGTCCACGTAAAGTATTTCATCGTCACCATGCAATTCCTTAAAATATTCCAACGACCATTTTTTTACACATGGCCAATCTTTAGCCGCCCCTTCCAGTATTACCGGTATTCCCTTTTTTACATAATGATTATGAAACTCTTCAAGGCTAAGGTCTTTTCTACGTTCAAGCGGTGTTATTTTTCCTTCTCCGCTGGCTTTTAATGTAGCTGCTAATCTTTTATAAAAACCCGAGCGATCTTTAAATAGCTTTTTTCGGCCGAACAGGTGATCAGCTAATTGATATATGCCGTATTCAAATCGCTGGCTCGGCTTAATATTTCTTCTGAACTCATACATCTATATGGGCCTTGGTAGTTTAAACGACACCAATTTAAGAAACATTCCGCAAATACATTTTCATTCTTCATGTATTCTTCACTTGTCAGCAGTAATTTTGTTCTCATAATAACCAATTAACATACAACGTCATGAAAAAGTTCAGTTTAATCCTCGCCGCACTGGTTCTGTTTGCCGGTGTATCTTTTGCATCTAACAAGAAACAAGATGACAAGAGCAAAGCAAAGACAGAAAAGAAAGCTGCTGCTCCTGCAAAGGATAGCAAAGGTGCAAAGTCTGATAAAAAGGCTGACACCAAGACCAAGACAGCTCCAGCTGACAAGAAATAATTTTGTCCGCTCATTTTAAACCTCTTCCTGAGTAATCGGGATGAGGTTTTTTTGTTTTAATACCTAAAACCATTTACTTTTATTTTCAAATTTTCATGGCATGATCTTTATTTCCGCTACACGACTTCATTTAAAATCATACCGTTTTTTCATTCCATTTATGATTGCCAATCAAAAAGTAGCAAAAACATTGGTGAAGAACAAAGGCTTCCTGCAAGGAAAAGAATTAATAGATAAGCAATTAGTATTCTGGACCCTTAGTATGTGGAATAGCGAAGCAGAAATGAGAACATTTCGCGGTTCGGAAGAGCATCGTAATGCAATGATGAAAATATCAAACTGGTGCAACGAAGCTGCTTATATACATTGGATGCAGGAAGAACAAAATATTCCAGAGTGGAAAACTGTTCATGAGAAAATGCTGAATGAGGGCTTATTTACAAAACTTAAACATCCTTCAAACAACCATCTTTCAAAAAAGTTTGCCGAGCCGCAATGGACAAAAACTGAAAGGGTTTTTAAAGCCATATCAGTTTAACTTTCCATTATTACTTATTTCATAAATACTCCAAAGCCTCGCACGCTCCTCCCATTTATTAAAATCAAACTTATCCATCCATTCAGGCAGCAGGCAATATATTCTCTTTTTAGGGAAGCTATTGAACACCGTATCCAGGGTTGAGCGCTCATTAAATATCAGAACATTTTGCGAGTTATTCTTATGCAGATAGTCTACTATCTCGTCATCATTCTTCATTACCACCGCATTTACATTTGGCGACTTAAAAAAATTAACCTCCCAGCCTACTAATCTGTATATACTTCTTTCTTTGCAAAGCACAGTAACCTGTTTGTCTCTTGCATAACTGTATAAAAACTCATAACACTTCATAGCTTCCTGCGCAGGTGCTAATGTTCTGTACGCAAGTAAAGTAATATTAATTACTACCACAATAATAAAAGCGTACTGCATTATTTTCGATTTGTATTTTACTACACCTGCATCTATAGCAATAGCTGTTAAGTAAATAAAACCGAAAAGCATAGGAAATAAAAATCTCATTTCTTTATGGCCAATGAGTATATGAAAAATAAGGAAAGGGATTATGCAAAAACTAAAAACACTCGTTGGCTTCTTGTACAAGCCAATAATAAATGATAGTAATAACAATATACTTATTGGTGGCACCGCCTGAATAATAAAGAATTGAAAATATGACCACCATGGGTCAATACCACTGCCCGCCAATTTGCCTTCAATAAAATTATAATGGAAATAATTATATGGTGTTATTTCTGCTGTTCCGTAAAATTGATAATCAAGAAATACACATATAGCTACCGATACAATTCCTGCAACTGTAATCACTGAAATTTCTTTCCAGTTCATCTTCTTTACAAATACTATCCAGGCTATTAATCCAATAATTGCAGAAGCAATTTGAAAACGGAAAAAGAAGGAAAAACCAAGTAGCAGTCCTGTTAATACAAGCAAAGCTATTTTGTTCTGAGCGTTTTGTTTCAAATAACTCAGCAGGAAATAAATAGCGTACAACAATGTAATAGCCGAAAGGTTTTCAGAAGAAAAACGAACGCATAAATACGGGACAAACCATAACAACAGACTCATTTGTATAAATATCTTCTTCCCCTTTTCCGCTGCAAAATCATTTACGAAAAGCAAACTTAATTTGCAAATAACGAACCAAGCTGAAATGGCTGTTAGTAATCGCAGAACAAAAGCCCATGTAAATGGATTTTCAATACCTATTGTACTCAGGCCTTTAATTATTGCATACGCAATATACGGCTGTAAGGTAGGCCTCGATTGGGTTCTAAATTCAAGTGCCAGGTCAGCAGCAGGGGATCTACCCAATTTGTAATTACAAAATTCAAGTATCTGAAAATGCTCATCAGGTTGATGATAGCCCATGCTGAAGAATGCGGCTGTAATAAATACCAGGAGCCCTAACAGAAATATTTTTGCATAAGGAGACCTGATCAATTCTCTCATAGTATGCAAAATAAGCTTTTTGCGTTCATTAATTAATTACCTGATTTCTTTTACTGAACGCAAGTACAAACAATGCTGCGCTTAACGCAATAGTTTGTAACAAGCTGTTCCATTCATCAGCATCATTAATACTATGTATTACACGTGGGGCATGTATTATAAGCATCCATATAAATATCATAAGGCCCGACCAGAATGCAGCAAGTCTTCTGCTCTTTGCCCACATTAATCCTATTCCACCTGCAATAAGTGCAGCGCCAGCAAAATAGGTCCAGTATAGATTACCGGGAATCCATGATGGGAC
>JABCZY010000030.1 GCA_013289395.1 Bacteroidota bacterium | reverse complement strand
ATAATAAAGACTCCCTTAGCCGGATCGTGTTCCAATCATATACCCTGATAGATAAGGCCCTAAAGGATGACCAACGAAAGGCTATGGAAATGCTTGTACTTGCTGGTGGGTGGGTGGAAGGTGTATATATAAATACACAGGGTTTAAGTGCCCTTACAACTCCATCAGACAGGCAAGGTGCATACAATGCATTACTTGCTCAAAAGCACTATCTAGACCTATTGCTTAATCAAATGGACCTGGTTTCTGACTCTCCTTATTGCCAAAGCATTTCCGTATCTCTGCATGAAATAAGAGGTATATTTAACGGTATCTCTGACGGAACAGCTACCAGCAATGAAACCATAGAGAACCTGACCCAGAAGGTAAGCGAATTACGTTCTCGCATTGTAAAAGGGGGGAATGCATAAGTATGATATTTGCTAAGGATATATATAAATCATACAATAGCCTTAATGTACTTAAAGGAATTGACCTTGAAATAAAAAAGGCCGAAGTTGTTTCTATAGTGGGTGCATCGGGTGCCGGCAAAACAACCTTATTACATATTTTAGGTACGCTCGACCGGGCCGATTCAGGCTCAGTTGAAATAAATGGTACTGTTATTAATAGTTTGAAGGACAAGGAACTTTCCCGTTTCCGGAATCGAGAAATAGGTTTTGTATTCCAGTTTCATTACCTGTTGCCTGAATTTACTGCATTAGAGAATGTTTGCATACCCGGTTATATAGCCAAAACCAATGGCACTGAAGTGAAACGTCGGGCGAATGAACTGCTTACCATGCTCGGATTACAGGACAGGCTTGAACATAAACCATCAGAGCTTTCAGGTGGGGAACAGCAGAGGGTAGCCGTGGCACGTGCTCTGATAAATAACCCTTCAGTGGTTTTTGCCGATGAACCTTCAGGTAATCTTGATTCGGCCAATGCAAAAGACCTGCATAACCTGTTTTTTACCCTCAGGGAAAAATTTTCTCAGACTTTTATTATCGTTACACATAACGAAGAACTGGCTCAGATGGCTGATCGCAAGCTTACCATGCGTGATGGAAAAATAGTCAGCTAAAAGGTTTTTTCAAAAAAAATGTTCTTGTATGTTCTAGTTCTGCTAGTATTTTTATATTTGCAGCCCCAAATTGTTCTTTACGTATTGAATTAAGCGAAAGTAGCTCAGTTGGTAGAGCGCAACCTTGCCAAGGTTGAGGTCGCGGGTTCGAGACCCGTCTTTCGCTCTTTAGCCGCCACTACCTAGGCGGAAGTAAAACTAATTTGGTGAGCAAATTGGTTGCAATTTGCCCGGGTGGTGGAATTGGTAGACACGCAGGACTTAAAATCCTGTAATCATTGCGATTGTACGGGTTCAAGTCCCGTCTCGGGTACATATCAATATTGAAAATCATTTAGTCATTAGAGTTGGATGTATTTAAGCTTTATGAACAGGTTACTTAAAAATAAAGAACTGTCGCTCAAGCTTATTATAAGCGTTTTTTTACTGTTACTTATTGTTCTTCTGGGCTATGCTTTTATGCACGGCACCTACCATATAGCCGAAGAAGACGAATCTATATATTATAATAGCGCAAAACAATTTTCTGAAACTGGTTCAGTAAGGGCAACCGAATGTAATAACGAAGCTGTTGCCAGGGTATGGCAATGTAATTGGTATGGCCCTATGTATTATTTGTTTTTTGGTTCTATCGCCAAAATAGCGGGTGTTCATAGCTATAATTTCCTGATATCTAATGTCTTGTGTCTTCTGCTTATGTTCGTATTAATATTCCGAGCTAACTTTCCAGTAGAAACTAAATTACTTATTACCTGCGCATTCCTTGCATTGTATGCATTCGCCGGATATATTTTTACGTACTACCCCGAAACACTGGAATTGCTTTTTGCTGTTATACTTACCCTGAGACTTAAAAAAGTTGCTGATGAAAATGGTAATAAAAACAAGGAGATCCTGATTTACCTTTTACTGGTAATGTTCTTCGCTTTATTTAGAGTATCTACTGTTTTCTGGGCATTTGGTATACTGGCCTTCAGTAGTTCGATAAAGGACTTTTTAAAGAAACTCGGAATAGGAATACTGTGCTTCCTGATTATATACGTATATATTATGTTTTTCAATGCTCCATTTTATGGTGGAGGAATGGCACATATTATGCAGGCTAAATTCGGTATTGAAACTATTGCCTACCTGGTAAAGAAAATTGCCTGGAATACTTTTGTTTTCTTTACACGCAACCCTTTTTATGACCTGTTGCAAATACCTATATTGATAGTAGCAGGCTATTTATGCTTCACAAGTAAGAACAGGTTTTTGATAGCGGCATGCATCATTTCCAGTATCTATTTCGTAGTACTGTTAACCTTATATATACCTTATTCGTTTTTTATGAATAAGCAAACAGCTTGCCTTTATCCATTGGTTTTAATTGCATTGTTTTACACAGATAAGTCTATGTTGAAATATTTTGCCCTTGCTGTAATATTGGTTTTTAGCCCTATAGCGTACCTGAAAGCAGGTGGACTTGTAAGAGAAAGAAAGAAAATGGCTATTGAGAATAATGAAGATAAAGCTATGATGGCACAGTTGGAACAAATAAAGTATAAAACTGAAGGCGGCAAACCCATAACCATTCTTACGCTCTACCGCGAATTTGACAGCAAAATGCCATATCCCATCTTTAGCTCAAACCTACCAGCTTCTACGGCAGATAAGTACCCTATAATGTACTCATATAACTTTCCAATAGATGGAAAACACGACAGTACATTCAGGAACGAATGGAACTTTAAGACCCTTGGCAAAATTCATATCGATTATATATTATCTGCAAAACCTTTAAAAATAGACTCAACCACGATGATTTACTCATGCGATTTATATTACCTTTATAAAAATAATAAGAAGACAAAATGAATATTGTAGTTACAGGTGTAGCAGGTTTTATTGGTTCCAATCTATTGGCAAAACTACTTGGAGAAGGTCATAGCGTTACAGGTATTGATAATTTATCGTATGGAAATATTGATAACATCAAGCCTTTTTTAACGAATAAAAATTTTGAATTTAAACATGGCGATATTGCAAATCCGCTTATGCTTAAGGATGTGAAAGCGGACGTTATTGTGCACCTTGCATCACAAAAAATACCTCGTTATGATAATGCCCTCAGAACATTGGATGAGAATTACTTAATGTTACGCAACGTGGTACAAAAGTGCCTGCTAGATAAGGCCAAGATAGTCTTCGCATCTACATCTGATGTTTATGGTAAGAATATAAAGCCACCGTTCAATGAAGAATCGGACCTGGTAATGGGCCCCACCACAGTTAAACGTTGGGCTTATGCATTATCTAAAATGTACGGTGAGCAATATATAATTGCTAATAATGCCCAGTATAATATGAATTATACCATTATGCGTTTCTTTGGTTCCTATGGGCCAAATCAAAACACCACCTGGTGGGGTGGCCCGCAATCGGTATTTATTCAAAATATTATTGAAGGTAAACCCTTAGAGTTGCATGGCGATGGACTTCAGACACGCACATTTACATATGTTGATGATACTGTACAGGGTGTTATGAAATGTATTTTTCATAAAAATGCCTTGAATGATGTATTTAATATTGCTAATGAACCTGAAGAAGAAATAACAATTAAGGCGCTGGCGGAACTTATAAACGATTTGATGAGCGACAGGTATAAAAAAGTAGAAGTAAAATATATACCGTACTCTACGTTTGGAAAATATGAAGATGTTGCCCGCCGTGTGCCCGACATTACAAAAATTAAAGATAAATTGGAATATATCCCTAAGTTCCCTCTTAAGGAAGGATTGAAACGTGCTATAGATTGGCAAATAGCAAGGAGTAAGTAAGCCACTAAATCATTAAAAAACTGGCTGCAATTAGCTTACTATTAGTATTTTTAAGCCATGATATATATATTGATACCGGTTTTTAACGAAGCCGATAATATTCCCTTACTGGCTGATAATATTACAAATGCGCTGCAGGGTGAGGATAAATGTTATGTGTTTGTTGACGATTGCTCCACGGACGATACTATTGCCGTTATTAAAAAGTATTTTGACGGAAAGCAGTTACAGGTAATTATCAAAGAAGCCAATGGTGGCCCAGGCGATTCGTTTAATAAGGGGTTCGACTGGATATTGGCGGACTCTAAATCAGATAAGGATATTGTTGTTACCATGGAAGGTGACAATACATCAGATATTGGCATATTATTTACCATGTTCACTCTATCCAGGCTTGGTTACGATCTTGTGCTTGCGTCGGTATATGCACAAGGGGGAGGGTTTAATAAAACATCGTTTTTCAGGAGGCTTATATCGGTAATAGCTAATGCTATTATCCGTTTTATTTTCGACCTGAAAGTACTAACCCTAAGTTCATTTTACAGGGTGTTTTCGATCAGCATTATTCGAAAAATAAAAGAAGACTATGATGTAATAATTACTGAGAAAGGATTTATTTCGATGGTTGAAGTATTACTGAAGGCTATACGTTCCGATGCACGGATAATAGAAGTACCAATGCGCCTTGACTCATCAAAGCGAAAAGGAAAATCGAAAATGAAAACTATGAAAACGGCCTTTGGTTATTTTTCTTTTCTGCTTAGAGATCTGACAAAATCACGCAAAAATCAAAGTAGTGACTATGCCGGAAAAGATAAAGTATAACGCTAGAAAAATATCATAGATTTGGTATTAAAGAAATAATGGCAAACCCTAAACTAAAAGCAACATTTAGCGATATTTCAAACTGGAAATGGTTTGTGTTGCTTGCCATATTGCTTCGCGGGCCATTATGGCTCTATTTTGGACATTTGGTTAATGTGCATTTACCGGCAGATCAAAAAGTATACTCTAATTTTATTCGCGACGATTACATGTACTTTTTCGACCCTGTCGACAATTTCTTCAGCAATGGCACATTCAGTTACTATGCTCACGCGCCCTATACAGGACGTATGCCAGGTTATTCGGCTGTTTATTTTTTATTCAGGCTTTTGTTCTCGAAACAAATAGCTGCCTATTGTGTTGTGGGTATGCAGTTCCTGCTATCATCTATCTCTGTTTATGTGTTAGCACTTACATCATACAAGATATTTGAAAGTAAAAAGGCATTTTACATCACGTATGGCCTTTATGTTTTAGCTGTATTCCCTGGTTTCTTTGATTTTATTATTGTTGCTGAAAGTTTCTCAGTATCTGCACTTATTTTTACGCTGTATTATCTTGTTAAATATATAAAAGAAGGTAATAGTACCAGGGACCTGGTGCTTGCAGGTGTTTTTCTGGCATGGACAGTTTTCCTGAGAGAATATACAGGGTTTCTTATTGCAGGATTTCCAACTGCATTGGTTGCATACCACTTTCTTAGTAGAAAAGATGGTTTTATACGATCTGTAACGGCCGGAATTCTGTTCTGCGTCCCCTTTATTATTGCTGATACTGCCTGGACGATTAGAAATTATAATGCCACGGGTAAATTTATACCTATTGCATCAGCAGATGTGGATACCTATGGTAAGCTTTATTCAAGTTCATGGAATGCCATTGATGAATTAATATGCGACTGGGGAGAAAACGGCGCCCCATTCGATGCGAATGGTATGGCATTTTATTATCGCACTCCTTCCAATAAGATCAGCTATAAATTCCCTGAAAGAATATTTAAGGGAGTAAGCACCTATAATGTGGATAGCCTGGTTCACCTGCGCGAACTATACGGCCGTTATTATTATACAAAAGATACAAGTATAGAACGCATAAGTTCGAACAGGATAATTGAACTATGTACCATATACAGGGATGATTATATAAAACATAATCAATTTGCATATAGAGTTATAAAGCCGCTGAAAGATATAAAATATCTAATGTTTTTTAGTGGTACGGGCTATTTGCCTATGCCTTCATTTTCGGGCTGTAATTTACTTGAAAAAGGGATTAAGCTCGTTTTCACCGTTTTGTACTTCTTTATTTTAATAGGTGGAATTCTAGGAATGCTACTTTATGTGATAAGGAAGAAGTTTAAAGGATTTATGCCCTGGCTAATGATACTAAGTTGCCTGATGATAATGGGGATACTGATCATGGTGAGCATTTTGCAGGAACCCCGCTATTCTGTTCATATTTTTATGATCCTGGTGCTGTTTACCTCTTATTTAATCAGTGAATTATTGAAAGGTAATTTCAAAACGGGTGGAAAACTAAAGGGTCTTCCCGCCTTTGCTTTTGTTCCTATATTTGTTGCCTGTTTACTTAATTTTATCAATACATACTGATTATACATATAATGAGCAGCTTATCTATAGTAGCTACAGTTTATAATGATGCGGAAATAGTACCTGTATTGGTTGAAAATATCATTAAAAATATTCCGCAGGGTATTGATAAGTATGAGATAATACTGGTTAACGATTACAGCCGCGATAACAGTGAGCAAATAATTGCAGCCGAATGTGCTAAAAATCCTAATGTAAAAGGTATATCGCTAAGTCGCAACTACGGGCAGCACCTGGCCATGACGGCAGGCATGCATCATACAAACGGAGACTATGTTGTAACTATGGATGGAGATATGCAAAACCCTCCTTCGGCAATACCCCTTATGTTTGAAAAAATAAAGGAAGGGTATGATATTGTGTATACTGTTTCAAAGAAAAGAAATGGAGTGTCAGATGCTATTACCTCTTATTTGTTTTGGGCAATACTTACCAGGGTGTTTAAAATGAATGTGGTTAAACACCAGCTTATGCTTAAAATAATGACGCGTGAATTCATTGACCGGTTTACGAAATACGGAGAAGTAAACCGGACTATTGATGGCCTTGTTGCCGATATAAGTTCAAACTACGCTATACTTGAAATTGAGAATCAGAAAAGAACACATGGCAGGTCGAATTACAATTTCTTCAAGCGTATGGATATGACCATGGATATGATCATAAACCTGAGCTCAGCCCCACTTAATATTCTTATATACCTTGGTTTTTTTGTGTTTATAGGCACCCTTTTCTGTATACTCTATTATGTGGGTAGTTACTTGTTTGATATAGTGCCACCCGGGTATACAAGCACACAACTGTCGGTATTCTTCTTTGGCGGATTAACCGTATTTATTTTGGGTATTATTGGCCGGTACCTTTCAAACATATATACTGAAATACGCCAAAGACCTTTGTTTCACATAAAAAAAACCTATAACCTGTAGGTTGAGCAGTAGTATGAAAAAACTATTCATTATACAAACCAATTATATACCATGGAAAGGGTATTTCGATGCCCTGAATATGGTAGATGAAGTTATATTGTATGATGATATGCAATACACTAAAAATGATTGGCGGAACAGAAATAAAATAAAAACTGCTCAGGGTGCTCAATGGTTAACTATACCCATTGATGTGAAAGGCAAAATGCAGCAAAAAATAAGTGAAGCTGTTGTATCGGACCGATACCTTGATTGGAGAGAGGGGCACTGGAAAACATTGCAAATGAGTTATTCGAAAGCGGCATATTTTAAAACTTTTATGGGCGATTTTGAAAACCTATATAAGAATGACAAGGAAATATATCTGAGTAAGATCAATAATTCTTTCATTACGCTGATCAATTCTATTTTGGGTGTAAAAACACCAATGCGATGGTCGAGTGAATTTGAATTAAAAGGCGATAAGACTGAGAAATTGGTAAACCTTTGTATAGAAACCAATACTACTGATTACTTCACAGGCCCTTCGGCCCGCGATTATTTAAATGAGTCGTTATTTGAGAAGGAAGGGATAAGGGTTCATTACCTTGACTATTCAAATTATCCTAAATACACCCAGCTGTACGGAGATTTTGTACATGAATTAAGCATACTTGACCTCATATTTAATGAAGGCCCGAATATGCATAAATTCATGAAGAGTTTCTAAGTAAATAAGCGCAGCTTAACGTCTTCGGGGACAGATCAATTGCGAGTGGTCTTTAAGAGCTTTTTAACTGTTGTATTTCCATCTGAATTGATCTTTAAATAATACATTCCATCCGCCATATTTTGCAAATCTATCTTTGTAAGGTTATTGGTAGAAACGCCTGTTGCAAGCTTGTTACCCACTAAATCAACCACTTCATACGAAAAAGGGCCGTCGGCTAGTACTGAATAAATGCCGGTAGATGGATTTGGGAAAATATTAAATGTATTCCGGGTATATTCCGGAATTCCCGTATTTACAGTACAATTTACAGTGATATAAAAAGGTGATTGTACTGTATCCGTACAGCCAGATACAATATTGAGTGCTTGTAGCTGCACATAATAAGTGCCCGACGTAGTATATGTATGTGTCGGGTTGAATGCTGTAGAAGTTGTACTATCTCCGAAGGACCAGAGGTAACTATTGTACTTGGTTGTATCGCTCAGATTAGTAAAATGAACTACAGCGGGACATACAATTGGCATTGTTGAATCGGCAGTATAATCCAGGTAACTTGGTCTTGCGGGAATCACGACGCTTTGGTAGGTTGTATTTGAACCATAACTATTTGTAGTCTTGAGTGTAACTCCGTAAGTACCCGGAGTTGGGAAACTAGTACTTGGGTTTTGAAGATTTGAAGAAGCCGGAGATCCGGATTGGAAGGTCCAATACCAACTGGTGGACCCATTTGTGCTTTGATCAGTGAACTGCGCCTGATTGTTACAACCTACAGTCTGAAATGAAAAGGCTGGAGCAGGTCCAAAGTTTACACCCTTATTATTAAACAGTGCAAGACCTTTATTGGTTCCTACCCATACATTACTGCAATTATCGACCCCAACGGTATACACAGTATTACCCGGAAGTTTTGAATTTGTAGTTGTGTACGTAGTCCAAACAGAATTATCATATTTAACGAGCCCGGATAATGTGCCTACCCATTTGTTATTATTACGTTTATCCACTGCTATGGCATTGGGTCCGGAAACATTAGAATTGTATGCTGTCCAGGAAGATCCATCATACGCTGCAAGCCCTGGTCCGCCTGCCCATATAATTCCTAGTGTATCAATGCCCACGCAATATGTATCATTCGAAAGCAATCCTGTAGTAGCGGTAGTATATGTATTCCAGTTTATATCATCAAACATAATAATGCCCACATTGCTGGCTATCCACTTCCGGTTAAGTTTGTCAATGGCCAGATTTCTCACTGCGTTGCTTGGGATAGCGGAATTCGAAGTGTTATATACAGTTACACCATAGTCAAATAAACCACCTGAGTTGCTTCCTTCCCACATGCCCTGGTTGGTATCTATAGCAATGGTGGAAATAGAATTAAAAGGAGCTGCGGCAAAATCGGCCGACCATGTGCCAGATCCGTTCTTAGTATATAACCCATCCAGGTTGCTACCAATAAATTTATTTCCCAGAAGATCGCAGGCAGAAGATCGCATGACATTTGATCCAAGGGATATATTATCTACGTTATAAATATTCCATGTTGTCCCATCGCATCGCACAATACCACCTGAGGTAGCAATCCAGGCTGTACCACTCTCGTCGAGGCTTAGTTGATTGATATAAGTAAATGGCAGGCGGCAGAAATATTCCATAAATTCCGACGTTTGTTTTGCAAACAGATAATTCCCTTTTGTGCCAGCCCAAAGCTGTGCGCCCTGGTCCAGGGCAAGGGCAGTCACATTATCGTCAATAAAACCCATAAACAAATTATTATACGATCCACCCCCAACTCTTGCTTCTATGATTCCTACGGTTGTGCCCAACCAGGTACCTCCTGTAGGAGAACTGGCCAGACAGGTAACATAATCGGTTGTCCAGCCATTACTCATCGGCCTGAATGTCGTCCAGTTAGATACCCCATCAAATGAATTGGCACCACCCCAGCTTCCAATCCACACGAGGTTGTATAAGTTGAATCCTATAGCTGTTATATGATCGTTCAGGAGTATTGGTGAGTTTCCGGTATTGAATACACTCCAAACATTCGAAGATGATATTCTAACAAGTCCACCGCCCCATGTTCCGACCCATACATTGTTATTTACTGTATCAGCCTTAAGCGCACCAATGGTATCGGTTGGCAGCGCCGAATTATTCTTATTGTAATTGGTCCAGACAGAGCCATTATACTTGGCAATACCTCTCCCGTGAGTCGCTACCCAAATATTTCCTGAATGATCAACATCAATGCAAATAATGGTATCGCTAGGGATAGCTGAATTGGACGTATTATAAATTGTCCAGGTACTTCCTGTAAATTTTGCTAACCCATTATGCGTACCTATCCACTTATTACCATTATGGTCAATGGCAAGCGAGGTTACATTGGAATCAGGAAGGCCCGAATTCTGAGTACTATATATAATGAAGGTTTTGGTAAGTGTATCGATCCTTGTCAGATAATTATTACTTCCCATCCACATATGAGGCCCGTCACATACAACAAAATTCATCCGGGTGGAATCTAATTTATACGTAATCCAATTACTTTGCGCATTTGCATTTAAGCAATATAAAAATGAAATGAAGAAAATAATTGAATAACGGAATCGTTGCATGAGAATGTTAGGTGAAGGGTAATAATTAAAGATAAACAAATTTTTATTTGTATGGATTTAAGGTATAGTTATTGTTTTGTTAATAGTAATATGGTATTCTAAATACCCATTAGAAGGTGTTTAGCGAATATGGTGGTAGAAGTAAAACTAATTCGGTGAGCAAATTCGTTGCAATTTGCTTGGGTAGTAGAATTAGTGGACGCGCAGGACTTAAAATACTGTAATCATTTATGCAACAGTTGCTAATGGTTTATATGTTTTTGGCATTTTCCTATAAACCTTCCCATTTATTCTGCATCCCCCCTTCGCGTGTTGAGGATGATCAGCATTTATAGTTGGGTCTTTAGGGTTATAATTAAACTGTGGTTTGCCCCACTGTTTAAAAAAGAAAAATACACCCTTCTTATCACATTGCTTTTTAATATCAATTACCCATTCCTTTTTTATTGGTCTAGCTCCGTGGCCAGATTCGCCACCTACAATGGCCCAGTCTATATTTTTTAAATTAAGCTTTGGCAAAGGGCCAATTAATGGTTCTAAAGAAAGGAATTTAATATGCGCACTAGTTTCCCTAAGGAAATCAATTCTTTCAACTACTTTTTCGTTTTCGACAGAAACTCCCATCCAAATATTTGGACTCCATTTTAATTCTTTGTCATACTTTGCTACAATATCTGCGCGCTTTGTTAGTACTTGGAAAGTATGAATAGGGTTATCATTCATGACAGTAAAAACCTGTTTTATATAACTTAAAGGCACATCTTTATGAAACAAATCACTCATGGAATTTACGAAAACTTTCTTGGGCTTATCCCATGTATAGGGTACTTTTAACGTATCTGGATGAATTGTTAGTTTAAACCCATTTTTATATTTTTCCTGCCCCATACCTTTTAAACGCCTTGACATAACTTCTGCATAGCAGTATTTACAACCAGCTGATAGTTTGTTACATCCAGTCGTAGGATTCCAAGTCATTTCAGTCCATTCTATATTAGATTTTGCCATTTAATCGAATTTTAAAATGCATTTATCATTTAATAATACTGATACTTTGTGTTCAGCATTATCGATAAAGGTAGCCCTTAATTTTCCATCTTCAACCATTGACCTTAAAGTTTTAGCATAATGTCTATTACAATATAGTGTAGATGGATGATGTTCATCAAATAAATCCTTTGCAGTTATCGTTTTTCCAGAATATTTTTCTACTAATTGCTTTGAAAGTAATTCAATATTTTGATCACCGAAATTTATCATAGAATCAGATGATTGTCCCATTTTTTTAGCATCATAAGTGTATGTTCCGTCATTTTCTAAAGTGGCACCAATATTATCATACTCATCATAAATTTGTTTAACTAATTCATAACCTTTTCTATGCTTAGAGAAGTGAATAATAAAGTGACTAGTTCCATCACTATCTTCTTCTTTAAACTTAAATGCACAATGAAAAAGAGGTTCATTAATAGCATTTTCAAATTCTGAAGCCAAATTATCCATTATAAGTTTTAATCTTTCTGGCGTTGTTGCTTTGTATTTTCTGTCATTTCTCAATTTTTGAATTGAAGTTGGGAAAAGGGATACCATAAGTTCATCAAACTTATTGTTTTCAATTGCAGCATGAATACGTTTAATATTAAAAAATAAAAATATTTCATTCCCCCAATTTGCTAAAAACTTTGCTAAAACCAAAGTGTCAATTCCTTTATATCCAAAGGGGTCAAAGAAAAGTAATGTAGGGTGTGGATTAGGTGAGCCAAAGTCTTTACTTAAATAATCTTGAATACCTATATCCTCGCCTACAGTTTTGTTTCCAAATCTTGGTTCAAAAGTAAATGTTCCTGGAGGAAAGGACTCATTAAAATTTGCCTTTAGTTGTTCAGTATAATCTTTTTCATAATCATTAAAAAACATGTGAACTTTCTTAGATAAAATAGGATCGCTTGCACAAGCGCTTGCAAGTAATAAAGGGGTAGAATGATTACCATCAGTATACTTGCCTGGCCCTGCAAATAGGTCAAGGTATCTTATTTCAGGTTGAGTGTATTTTAATAGAATCTTACAATATTGAGGGAAGTATGTGGCAACAATCGTTGCTTTTACCCTTGACGATTCCGTTTGATCCTTAAAAAAGTCTTTTTCTGACATTTACTTTATATTTAGCTTTTAAACTACTATACAAAGTTAACCATCAGATTGGATAACTACTTACATTTGAAAGACATTTTAATAAGTTAAATTGTGAAAAATCGGGTCAGATTACACAGTTAGTCCATATTCGTTAGTTATAGATTCAGATATGATATGGAAAATTATCGACTACCGATTAGTTAGTTTTCATTGGAGTGATAAACCGCATTCAATTTCTTTATCTGAACCTCATGTTTTTATTGCCTCTAACATAGTTTAGTGTTGTAATGGCCTGTTGAAAACAACCACACCTTTCTCTTTTTAAACCGAAACACTGTTTTTAATTTTGCATTATTGGTGCATACTTACTTTAAGAATAAGGAGTAGGTGCTAAGGAATAAGTAGTTCATTGAAATGTTAGGCTTACTTGAAGTAGAAGAGGGCAAGCAAATGCAAAGATGGGGTGGGTTACAAAATGGTGAAATTTTTGATGGTTTTGTTTTTGAAAACCAATATGTTGACGGGTAACAAATTGAAAAAGTGTAACCCGTGATTTACTGGGGGGTGGGGTTTACAAAAACGGAGGTTGTTTTTGAATTCACAAAACTGAAAATCAATACGTTGAGGGTTTACAAAACGCAAAAAGTGTAAACCCCCCCCCTGCAGAGCAGGTAATTGCTATAAAATAGCCTTGAGTTGAGAGATTGTTGAGGCTGAGTTACCCACAAATATCTTAGAGTCGATTATTACAACTGGGCGTTTCAGGAATGTGTACTCTTCCAGAATATAGTTCTTCATTTCCTTATCGCTTAGCTTCTTGTCTTTTAAGCCAAGTTCTCTGTACTTAATTGCCTTTGTGCTGAACAGTGCCTCAACAGAGCCTGCCATTTCAACCATCTTATCTAACTGTGGTGGTGTTATTTTTTCAGTCTTTATGTCTTGCAACAGAAACCCTTTTTCTTTTAACTGCAGCTCTTTAATAATTCGTTGACAAGTGGAACAACTGGAAAGATGATATACTTTTTTCATGGCTTTTATTTGTTTTCCTTTTTGTTGCCCGGAAACCCTATACCAGCCCCAAAAAATACTTCTACAGCTTTTATCTTCCCTGCACTGCTAAAATCATACACATCAATATTTCTGACGGTCTTGTCGTCTGTAGTCTTGATCTCGACCAATAATACCAGCTCATCACCTTTTTCAAACATTTTAATAAAGCTAACCGATTTTGTGAATTTTGATGTTCCCCAGCATTCCTCTTTAAATTTATCCACAGGTATGTGATCGTTATCGGGTGCCGGGCTGGTAAATGTAAAGCCATCAGCAAGCTGACTCACTACCATGTTCCAGTCTTTAGTTACAAAGCCATTATAATAGGCCTTAACTGCTTTTTCTTTCAACGTGTCTTGTGCATAGCTAACAGAAGCCATGCAAACTGCAGCAATCAGCACAATTAGCTTTGTAATAACGCGTTGTTTAGTTTTCATAATAGTAGAAGTTTTACGCAAATGTAATCAGTATATTTCTCCGAACAAATTTGTATATTTGTAAGTATGAGGTTAGTAAAAAAGATAAATAGAAGATTGGGCGGCATATTTCTTGCATTGATTTTATTTGTCACCATGTTTAGCAATGTTTCCTGCAATAAAAGTGAAACGGCTACGAATGCCTCTATGTCGGCAAGCCTTAATGGCAGCCAGGTAACATTTACAGTTAGTTTAACTGGTTCGAACGGCTACACTATTGTGCAGGGCAGCAGCAGTAGTTATACAATGACAATTTATTTTAAAACAATTTCGGCAGGAGTATTTACGCTGGGAGATCAGTCAACGGGCTATTATGCTACCGTATCTGATAATTTCGGGTACAGTTACAGTACAAGCGCGGCAAATACGGGGCAAATTACCCTTACTGCTGTTGGTGGGTCGCGATACAACGGAACCTTTTATTTTACAGCCAACGAAACCAGCCCAACAGTAGGTGGGGCTAACGTAAGTGTTGTAAATGGTTCATGTTCAAATATTTGATTAGCTCGAACCACTATATCTAAAACCATTTACCTCATCTAAATCATATAAACTGTAGCAATTGCTTGGTTTTGCATCAGTTTTTTTCTATCTTTGTTTTAAGCAAACTTTCTAAAATACACCTATGAAAAAAACAAGAATCATAATTGCTATTTTATCCTTTATAGGATTAACAGCTTTCGGGCAGGATAATACTGTAGTTGGTAAAATAACTGAGGTTAGTCCTTATAATGACCAGTATCGAATTACTGTTGGAGATGCCTCATTGGTATTGTTGGTTGATCCCAAAGATGAGACGCATTCAACTTTTGAGATAAACAAAAAGTATAAAAATATACTTGTAAAGAAAGATGGAAAATTTGTATTGAATCCAAAATACGCTGATAAAACTTTTAAGATAGAGTTTGAGATAAATGGTAAAGGTTGGAAATGTATCAAAACAATTGAACCATCAAAGAAATGAAGAAACAATTACTTGTAATTACAGCCATATCATTTTTTAGTTTCTGCTCTACAGCTCAAACTATTTTGGGGGTCGATGTTTCTTCATACCAAGGTACACCAACATGGACATCGGTAAGGCCAACAAGGCTTTTTGCCTGGGCTAAAGCTACTGAAGGAACTACCATAGCGGATGCCGATTTTGTGTACAATGAAACCAAAGGTACTGCCGCAAAAGTGGTAATGGGTGCGTATCACTTTGCTCATCCCGAAACAAATACTGCTACTGCTGAAGCAAATTATTTCGTAAGCATAGCCGGTTCATATATTAAGGCCGGTAATTTACTTCCGGCACTCGACCTTGAAGATCCACCAAGTGGCACGGCCCTTACCTCATATTTTAGCCAGTCTGCATTAGTTTCATGGGTACAAACCTGGATGACAGCAGTACAAAATGCAACGGGTGTTAAACCAATACTTTATACTACAGGTTCGATTGCCAATTACCTTGGCGCTTCGCTTACTTCGTATCCTCTCTGGACAGCAGACCCTGATGGTAGTCCTACTGTTACTCCCAGTAAAACCTATTTGGGTTCATGGCCTACCTGGACGTTTAAGCAATATTCATTTACAGGTACCGTGTCCGGTATAAGCGGGCAAGTAGATATGGATGTGTTTAATGGAGATACTGCAGCATTTAATTCACTGATAGGGCCAACAGTTCCACCTGTTTGTAAGACTTTTTATACAACTGTACCCTATTCAACTTCTTTTGAAACCCAATGGGTATACGATAGCTGTGCCGAAGCGACACAAAGGCTACCTGATAAATTCTGGAAAAGCAGTATAGGTGGTACAACACCAGATTATGATGATTACTGGCATAGAGATGACTATACAGGCGGAGATTGGTCAAGCCCAACCAATGGGGCATATTCTCCAACTTCTTCAAATGGCTCATATAGTGCCAGGTTTCATAACGATCCTCCTCCTGCAGGTTCTACAGGTGCACTTGATTTGTATATAAATCTTTCGACAGCAGGTACCAAAACCATTAGTTTCGATTATATACACAATGAAGCTTCACCTGCACCATTTAAATTTGATGTGGTACTGTCTACAGATGGAGGGAAAACGTTTACTGATACCTTGATGAGAATTTCCGCTCAGGTGTCTACCTGGACAACTGAATCTGTGACAACTACGGCAACATCTTCTACAGGTGTTATCAGGTTTATAGTAACCGATAAAGGAACTAATGATGTAGGTGTAGATAATTTAAGTGTTACAAGTACTCCGACCGGTATAGATGAGATCACAACTAATTCGGATATGGTTGTATATCCTAACCCGACAGATGGTACTATACTTAATGGGTTATTTATGGCAGATCCTGCTTTCAGTACTATGGAGGTGCATATTTACGATATGATGGGCAGGGATGTGTTAACCCAACAGGTAGAAATTGAAAGAGGAAGATTTTCAATGGCTCTTGCTAATGCTCATTTAGTAGCTGGTACGTATATGTTCGTTGGCCTTTCAGGCAGTGAAAGGTTTATGAAAACTGTAGTGGTAAAGTAATATTACCCTATTGAGCTATCTTTAATGGAATCGTTATTTTAATAATGGTTCCTGTATGTGGTTCAGCAATGTCAGTAATGACAATATTAGCCATACCCGGCTGAAGATTGTTGAGTATATTGATTCTGTCTTCGGTTGCCGATATACCCATTGAACGATGTGAAGCGGCTCTGTTTTTCTTTATTTCTTCAGCTTTTTTCCTGCCAATGCCATTGTCTTGTATAATGCATGTAAGTTGTTGAGCGTGTTCTTCAATATGTAAGGTCAGCACTCCTGTCTTATCTTGTAATGGCATTAGCCCATGTAATATTGCGTTTTCTACAAAAGGTTGTAATAGTAATGGTGGAATCATGGTGTTGTAAATAGAAACATTATCGGCAACAGATATAGAAAACTGGAATTTACCATTAGCCCTTAGCTGTTCGAGGCTAATATATAGTTTCAAGGTATCTAATTCCTGACCCAAGGGAATATCTTCTGATTTTGAATTCTCCATTACATTCCTGATGAGGCGGGCAAACCGGGCAAGGTAGTCCTGCGCTGTTTTACTATCGTTTTTCAATATGTGGTTTTGAATGGAATTAATAGCGTTAAATATAAAATGTGGATTCATTTGGGCGCGCAAAGCCTTCATTTCAATATCGGCAATACGTTTGTTTATAAGTGTTTTTTCTTCTTCCTTTTTCTGAATGGCCTTTAACCTGAATTGAATAAAAGTAAAAGCAATTGTTCCGGCTAGTAAAACTTCCAGAATAATGAACCACGTAGTTAGCCAAATTGGCTTATGTATGCTGAAGCTTAGGCTTACTACACCTGAGTTTTCTAACCCTTCTGCAGTTATTGCTTTAACGGTAAATGTATAATCACCTGGTGGTAAGAACTGGTATTGTACAAATGGGTTTTGTGTGCTGTACCAGGCAGTGTCTAATCCCGATAACCTGTATTTGTATTCCAGTTTGCCAAAGCTATTGTATGATAATCCGATGAACGATATTTTTATTTGATTTTGATTGTAGCGCAGATCAGCAGGTTTTTCTGCAGGAAAATTAATATCGTTTACAGTGAATGATGTGATAAAAAGCGAAGGAGCTTTTTTGGTTTCTATAGCAGGTAATGTATGAGATATGATGGTGTTTTCTGACGCGATCCAAAGTTTATTCCCAGTTTGGCCTATCTGTTGAATTTTCTGGCTCGGCATGGCATCAATCAGGTTGTATTTTGTAATACTGTAATTGCCGGTTGAATCAAGGACTAATGCCGATAGACCACTTTTTGAACCCACCCATATTGTATGATAACTATCTATGAAAATATCTTGACAATTATTTGAAAAAAGGCCATTAGCAATAGTGAGCCGTTTGACATTACTCCCTTTTTTTACAAGTACTCCATTCCCGTATGTGGCAAAATAATAAGTTCCGTCGGTACTGCGTGCCATGCCTTCAATACGTTCGTTAAGGTATGGTGCATCATTTCCATGATACTCAATTTTGCCATTGTGGTATGCCCAAAGGCCATTATTGCATGTAAGCCATAAATATCCTTCAGAATCAAGGTAGCATGAAGAGGTTCTGGAAGGAAGTGTTGCAATCGTTACTGATTTCTCATCGCTTTCGTTTATGCTATACAAAAAATACCGGTTTAAGATATAGGCACGTTTATTTACAGAATCTATAGCTGTAAGGTAACATCCAAGAATATTGTTCTCTTCATCTATTATGGGCTTAGGTTTATCACCTTTATTGAAGATTACATATGCCATGAAGGCATGATCGCTATATAGGTTACCGGTTTTAATAATTACAGGGTATGTAATATTTGTATGGGTAAACAAAGTTGAGAACCCGTTTGCTTTACTTAAGCTGATATTTTTTATTGTGGTATCCTGACTAACAAGGTCAACAGTATCCTTTGCGTGACTTATGATAATATGGTTTTTATCAATCTTGCTAAGCGCATAATAAATAACTGATTGGCCTACCGGTAATTCATATTCTCTGAGAAAGTGACTGGGAGCAAGGTAATACACTCCATTTTCCAATGTTGTTATCCATAGCCCGCCTTCATTATCTGTCATAACATTACTTATGGAATACCCATTAAGTATATGGATATTACCGGCTGTTATTTTGCCATTTGTTATATGAACATTAAAGAGGCCTTGGTGGTAAACAGAAAGCCAGAGATTGTTTTTATCCTTTACAAAACATGTTGCCCGCCCAATGATTGGTTTTGTATTGTACAATGGACACATTCCATCTGTATCAAGTTTAATAATGTCATTGCCTGTATATGCATAAAATGTATTGTTAGTGTCCTCAGCAAAATAGAAATAACCAATAATTAAGCTTTTAAGTGCCAGACTATCTTCATATGGAGTGCTGAACTTGAGTGGAATAACTTGTTGTACCTGTTGTTTATTATAAATAATTTCCCTGTCTGGTTGATGGGGTTCAATTATATTACCGGATATAAAATGTCCTTTTTCTATTTTAATTATATATCCTTTTTTCATTTTGGGCACAATGCAATGAAAGTCAGATCCCTTATATCCAGGGTTTATTTTAAAATAACAGGTGCCACCCCTGATTCCACACCAAATTGTATCTCCACTATCAATATAAAAAGTAGACATAATACAGTTTCGTATATTATGTGTTATGCTATCATTAGCACCTATAGCGTAAATAGAATCATTATGCCAAAAACAAAGCTTACCTGATAATGAACGGAACCATATTCTGCCATGCCTGTCTTCATATATACCAAAAACAGTATTGTCTACAAGCCCGCTTTCAATAGTATAGTTTTTAAAAGTATACCCATTAAAACATGATACACCTCCATCGGTTCCGAACCAAATAAACCCTTTAGTGTCCTGCATGGCACAATAGGTTTCAAAACTAGGTAGTCCATCCCTTACGTTAAAATTCTTTAGTACCGGTTGTTGTGATAAAGCTGGTAGGGGACATTGAAGTATTGAAATAAAGAATACAAGAAAGCAAATAAGCCTCTTTTCTAAGTATAAATACGTAGTGATTGTATGTTTAAACATTTGGAGGCGCAAAGCAACTAAATTAATTAATTACCTGAATTTAAATGGGGGTAACAAAGGAATATTAATTTTAGCAAATGAAATTTATGTTGAACAAATGAATTACCCTGTTATTATAGTTGATGATGAGCATGACGGGGCTGAGTCATTAGAAATACTAATTAAAAACTATTGCCCTAAGCTTGAAGTAAAGGCTATTGTGCATAATGTTCAGAATGCTGTTTCGGCTATACTTTTACATAAACCCGTAATCGTTTTTCTTGATATTCAAATGCCATCGGGTAGTGGCTTTGAGGTTATTGAGCAAACTAAAGAAATGAACTATAGTGTTATTTTTACTACCGCACATGAAGAGTTTGCATTAAAAGCTATTAAGGCAAATGCCATTGATTATTTGCTGAAACCAATTATTGCAGAAGAACTAATAAGAGCGGTTGATAAGGGAATTAGCATTAAGCCTTCAAACCAGATAAGTGGATTGCTTGCAATGCTTGAGCAATTAAATAATGCTAAGCCGGCCGACTCTAAAATAACCATATCAAACAACCAGGGACTTTTATTTATAGAGCCTGAAGAGATCATCAGGCTTGAGGCCGATTCAAATTATACACATTTCTACCTTAGTGATGGAAAAAAGATAACTGCATCAAAAACATTAAAGGAAATAGAGAAATTATTGCCCGGCTATTTTATTAAAGTACATAGTAGTTATATCATCAACAGGAAAAGAATGGTGAAGTACATAAAAGGTGATGGCGGATACCTTGTAATGGATGATAATGTTACTGTTCCTGTATCTCGTTCCTATAAAGCCGATTTTTTAGGAGAGCTGGGGAAAGCATAGATCTGTATATTTATATATGTAAAAAGGTCAAAGCATATGCTCTGACCTTTTTACTTTAACGAAAACACAACGTTCCTTATTTGACTACGCTAAACCTTTCAATTTTCTCATTGTTAGTATTGCTAACAAGTTTCAATATATAATTACCTTGTTCTAGACTGGAAACATTTAAAGTAATTAATCCGCGATTAATGTTTACGGTTTGCTGTTCAATCAATTTTCTACCTGTCATATCGTAGATTATTATGTTTTGAGGTATAAATGAATTATTAGCAAAAGCAATGTTCAGGTTTCCAATTGTAGGAACAGGGTATATATTCAGACTTGAGTTGTTGTCTACCTGGGCTATGCCTGTTGGTGTAGTAATCGTAATGTTTCCATTAGCAGAACAGCTGTTTGCATCAGTTACTGTTAAGGTATAAGCCCCATCACAAAGCCCAGTAACAGTGTCAGTAGTTGCACCATCGGTCCAGTTATATGTATATGGTTTTGTACCACCGCTAACAATTGCCCAAGCTGAATTTGTGCAACCTCCGGCAATATTACTATCTATTACTACTGTTAAAGGTGTTGGCTGAGAAATAGTTATAGTGTCAGAAGATATACAACCTTTAGTGTCTGTAATGGTAATAGTGTACTTACCTGCACATAGTGCGGTTGCATTGGCAGTAGTTTGTCCTCCTGGGGCCCAATTGTAAGAATAAGAACCTGAACCACCGCTCGCTATAGCATTTGCATTTCCATCGCAAACCCCATTACAAGAAACATTACTTGAACTTGTTATGCCAGCAGATAATGTAGAACTATCTGCTACTATTATTGCCGGATAAACGCTACATCCATTAGCATCGGTTACCGAACACGTATAACTACCTGCAGATATTGTTGTTAAATTACTTGTAGTTGCACCTGTATTCCAATTATAGGTGTAGCCAGTAGTGCCTCCATATGCATATACTTTTGCAGAACCATTACTATTGCCGCAGCTTGCAGCAATAGATTTTGAACTGTCAGCTAAAGCAGATGCAGGTTGACTAATAGTTATTGAAGAAGATCCGTTACAACCATTTGCATCAGTTATTGTAACAGAATAACTACCTGCGGAAAGGTTACTTGCAGTTGACCCGGTCCCACCCGAAGGAGACCAGTTATATGAATAAGAGGCCGTTCCGCCTTTTACACCAACCATAGCACTGCCTGAATTAGCTCCAAAACAAAGTACATTGGTAGATGATACAATACTGTCTCTAAGTTGTGCCGGTTGGGTTACGCTAACCGAAGCAGTAGCATTACAATTGTTCGCATCTCTTATGGAAACCGAATAGGTTCCTGCTGTCAGATTAGTTATTGTAGCCGAAGAGCCTACATTAGGTGTCCATTTATAGGTATAGGTCGGTGTGCCACCTGTAACATTCACGGTAATGCTACCATTATTACCACCAAAACATAAAATGTTAGTTGTTAATATGGTATCAGTTACTGCTGAAGGTTGAGTAATTGTAACAGAGTCAGTAGCTGAACAGCCATTAGCATCAGCTACAGCAACTGTATACGATCCGGCAACAAGGCCTGTAGCCGTAGCACCAGAACCGCCGGAAGGAGACCAATTGTAAGTAAAGCCGCCAACACCGCCATTTGCTTTAACTGTTACAGATGTTGTACCTCCATTGCATTTTATTGCAGTTGGAGTTGCAATTACCGCAGTCACTAGTGTTGGCCTTGTTATTATAACCGTATCAGACACTTTACAACCTTTGCTATCTGTGGCTGTTAATGTATATGTATTTGCTGCCAGGCCTGTTGCTAAGCTATCTGTTCCACCTGAAGGAGCCCAACTGAAAGTATAACCTGGAGCTCCACCGCTAACAGAAAAATATGCTCTTCCATTATGGTCGCCAAAACATGGAGTAACATTAAATGATGAATCTTTTACAATGGCTAAGGTAGTGGTATCACTTATGTTAGCCAAAGCTGAAAATATACAACCATTTGCATCAGTAACTGTAACTGAATAAATTCCTTGCGCCAATGCTGAGGCGGAATCAGTTGTTCCACCCGAAGGAGTCCAGTTATATGTATATGAAGGAGTTCCTCCTGTTGCATTAATAGCTGCAGAGCCATTGCTTTTACCGCAACTAGCTCCGTAGGTGGTTACAGTTCCTGTAATTGCACTGGCGGGTTGTGTTATAGTTGTCGATACTATTGCCTTGCAGCCATTTTTATCCGTTACAGTAGCAGTGTAAGTGCCTGCTGCAATTCCTGCTGCCGTATCTTTTGTTCCACCTGCTGTTGCCCATGCATATGTATAGGTAGGCGTTCCACCCGTTGCTGTTACTACTGCACTACCTGTTTTTGAACCGAAACACGCCACCTGCATTGAGTCTGTTATTTTAGCTATAAGTAAAGGTGGTTGTGTTATAGTTACAGAATCTATTTTAGTACATCCATTTGCATCCTTAATTGTTACGGTATATGTTCCTGCTCCGCCGGTTACCCTATTCCGTGTACTTCCGCCCGGTGCCCAGCTATAAGTATAGCCTGGTGTACCGCCTGATACGCCAATATATATTCTTCCATTCGTATTGCCGTAACAAGCAATTGGGGTGGTACTGGTTATACTATCTCTTAAGGCAGAAGGCTGGCCGATTGTAGTTGATTTTGTGGCTTGACATCCATTTGCGTCGGTAGCAGTTACACTGTAAGTGCCAGGTTTCAGATTTGTAGCGGTAGCGGTTGTTTCGTTATTAGACCATAAATATGTATACCCTGGTGATCCACCGCTTGCCTGTGAAGTTGCTGTTCCATTAGAATCTCCATGACAACTCACCTTCGTAGTTGTCATTATGCTATCTTTTAATAGTGTTGGTTGAGTAATTGTAGCAGTTGTATTAACTGAGCATCCGCTTGCGTCGGTAACAGTTACTGTGTAGCTACCTGCCACAAGATTGCTTGCAGTAGATGTAGTAGCGCCACTTGACCAGCTATAACCATAGGCCGGCGTACCGCCAGTTGCTGTAGCTGTTGCGCTTCCATTGTTGCCACCATAACATGGAGTAACATTTGTAGTTGAACTTATTCCGACCGCTAGAGTAGAGTTATTAGCTACTGTTGTAGATGCCTTTACAGTACATCCATTATTATCCGTTACAGAAACGGTATAATTTCCTGCTCCAAGACCTTTGGCGGTATCATTTGTTCCACCCGATGCAGCCCATGAGAAAGAATACGGAATATTACCACCATTTACGGTTGCATAAGCAACTCCATTACTTTGACCGCAACTTGCAGGTGTAGTGGACGAGGCCGATACTGTTAGAGCTGATGCAGCTTGTGTGATAGTAGTTGATGCAGTTGTTTTACAACCACCCTTGTCAGTTACTGTTATTGTATAGGTACCTGCCGAAAGAGCTGTTGCTGTATCTTTTGTTTGTGTTGGAATAGTACTCCATGAGTAAGTGTAAGAAGGTGTACCACCTGATACTGTT
>JABCZY010000029.1 GCA_013289395.1 Bacteroidota bacterium | reverse complement strand
ACGCATCCATTAGCATCAGTACCTGATACTGCATATATTCCTGAAGAAGTTGGAGTAAATGGAACATTATTAGTTATTCCCTTGCTCCAAACATATGTAACTGCTCCACTAGCAGTTAGGGTTTCCTGACTGCCATAACAAATAGTATCGTTAGGGCTTGTTGTAACTGTAATAACCGGTATGGTATTAACAGTTACATGTATACTATCTGTGATCTTACAACCAATCTCATCAATACTTTGAACGGTATATGTTTTAGATGCAAGCGGAGTAAAACTTTGACCATTGGTCACTCCACCGCTCCAAGAATATGATCCGTTTCCACCTTGGCCATTCAATGAAATTGAATTACCGGCGCAGGTACTTGAAGTTGGGAAAGCAAGTGGATTAATTTTTGTTCTGTCAACATTTACGGTTATAGTAGTATCAGCTGTACAGCCATACTGAGTAACGGCAACACTATATGTTGTGGTTACCACAGGAGATACTGTTATGGTATAAGTTGAATCGCCCGTATTCCAAACTGAAAGTCCATATGGACCAACAACAACTGGTTGGTGACCTCTTGGTCTAATAATACTTCCACCACCTGCCTCTGCAGTTAATTGAGTAGGCACACCCGGACAAATACTATCTTTAGGAACGGTCAGCACAATAGGAGGTAGTGGGTTTATAAATAAGTTTGTAGCTGAAGAAGTATCAATACCACTAATAACACATCTGTAAGCATTGTTCTGGTATGCTACCGGATTGTTTGTAATATTTAAAGTAGCAGTTGTAACACCTGTATAACTGGTAGAATTAACTAATGTAACCCATTTAGAACTGGTATCAACCTGCCATTGGTACGTAATACCTGTGCCTTTTGCCATTACAGTTATTGTAGCGGAAGAATTAATACATCCATTGCCTGCATTGGGCTGGGCTGTAATTTTAGGTCCCGCATTGTATATCTGGCGTATCCGTTCGTTTCCTTGGTCAGCAATATATACATTGCCTGAATTATCAGTTGAAACTCCAACCGAATTGCTTATTCCGGCAGTTGTAGCCTCAAAACCATCACCCGAATAACTATTATAACCTAAACCGGCAACAGTTGTAATAGTATCAGTTTTACCATTCACCATACGGATAACATAGTTAGCCACATCACTTATATACATATTTCCGGTATTCGTATCAATGCAAATTGCATTAGGCGTATTCAGTGATGCCGCAGTTGCCGGACCACCATTACCCGAATAAGCAGAAGTTCCATTACCTGCAACAGTTGAAATGATGCCTGTGGATGCATTTATCATTCGTATTCTGCTATCAGAATTTTCGGCTATATATAGGTTTCTGTTCTTGTCTAATGCTACTGCAATAGGTCCGGCTAACGAAGTGGTATCAGCCATACCACCATCATTATAATATACATTATTGCCATTACCGGCAATGGTTGCAATAACAGTTGTACTGGCATAATATTTACGTATCCTGCCATTATTATAGTCGGCAACGTAAACGTTACCTGAATCATCTACAGCTATACTTGAAACACTATTTATAGTAGAAGCAGACGCACCATAAGTCATGCCATCACCTCCATAACCCGCATAACCAGCACCTATAATGGTGTTTATTATGCCTGTTGATTTTACAATTTCGCGTATCCTGTAATTACCGGCATCAGATATATATAAATTACCTGCTGTATCAACTGCAACAGCATTTGGCTGCATTTGTACTGATGTAGCACTTGCAGGGCCGCCGTCTCCATTATAACCTGCCGCTCCATCACCTGCAACAGTTATGATTTGCCCGGTTGCCTTTACAATTTCACGTATCCTGTAATTGTTTATATCGGCAAAGTAAATATTCCCTGCTTTATCTGTTGCCAGCCCTCCGGGGGTATTAAGTGTAGTTGTATCGGCAAGGCCACCATCACTGGTAAACCCTTGTTTGCCGTTACCTGCAACGGTTCGTATTATTTGCGCATTGCCTGAATTGCTTAAGGCAAATAACGACAAAACTGCAATTGCAAAACGTGTGATACGGTAATAATTTTTCATGTGATTTGAACTATAGATTGAATTTAAGATATTCGGTTTATTTCAGATTTTTTATTGTAATACAACTTTTTTATAAACGGTACTATTACCATATGTAAACTTAGCGAAGTAAACGCCCTTAGCAAGTGAAGAGAGATCAACTTGTTTAGAGAATTGACCTGCAACCCTTGAGAATTCCTGTGTCATTACTTCCTGTCCGAGTGTATTGATAACCGATAGTGAAAGATCCATAGCATTGTTAGGCAAGGTCATTTCGAACGTCACCACACCAGTAGACGGGTTAGGGAATATCAGCAGCGAGTTAAGTGCACTGGTAATGTTGTTAACCGATAATGCAGGAATAAAGGTAATACTACCTGTATTAGATTTAGAAGCATTATAGTTAACCGCCAAAGCCCTGGCCCCTGGATTACAACCACCAGGATTACTGATACCAATGCGGTACAACACCATCTTTTTAGTATTTAAAGGCTTATTATCGGTATAGGTAAAGATGTTGTTAGGAATAGAATCGATAAGTGTAAAGGTTGAAACGTTAGTATCCCTGTACACATAATAGGTAGAGAAGTTAAGCCCCTCATAATTATCCCATATCAGGTTGATGTTATTACCCAATCCCAGATTCACGGTAAGGTGCATGGTCTTATGGTCAGGACTGAGCGGAGACTCATTACCGCAGGAATCGACCTGCGAGATCTTATATCTCCAGCTACGAACCGTAGGGTCAGATAATGTATCTACAAAAGTAGTAGTATCAGTAGCCGGCCTGTTAGCTATTTTAAAGTAAACACCAGCCTGAGTACTTTCCTTATAAATATTATAGGAAGCGATCTGCTTAGCGGAAGTCTTGTTCCAGATAATATTATTGTGCTTATTGCTGATAGGATCAACCGTAACCATACACAAGGTAATAGGCGCAGGAATAAGTTCAACCACTGAAGTATCAGCGGTGCTCACACAACCATGAGCATCTTTAACGGTAACATGATAATTACCTGCAGGAATATCAGAGATAGCGGTAGTAGTAGCACCATTGCTCCATGCATATGTGAAAGGGGTATTAGGCCCTGTAGCCGAAACAGAAAGTAATCCGCCGGCACCACAGGTAGCATTGCTGGAAAGCGAAAGCACCAGAGCAGGCCCTGTTTTATCACTTACAGAAACATGTGCAGAATCGATACATCCGTTACCATCCGTAACAATAACTGAGTAGATAGCAGAGATAACAGAAGGATCGGTAGCCGTAGTTACGCCATTGTTCCATGCATATGTATAGGGAGCAGTACCACCAGTAACACCCACCGAAGCAGAACCGTCAGCTACGCCACAATCAGCCTTAACCGAAGAAGACGTAATAGCCACCGGAAGATGCGGTTGCTGAATAGTAAATGTCTCTACACTGGTACAACTGTCAGCATCTAATACTGTCAATTGGTAAGGACCGGCATAGAGCGAAGAGATGGAAGAAGTAGTAGCCCCATTGCTCCAGAGATACAGGTAAGGAGCCGTACCACCGGAAACCGACACATTAATAGCACCTGTAGCAGCGCCGAAGCACTTCACATTAACCTGAGAGAGCGTATTGATCTTAGGCCCGTTAGCATTGGTAACAATAGCCGGAGCAAAAGTAGAACAGCCATTAACATCGGTAACGGTAATGATATATGTAGCAGCTTTAAGATTATAGTCACTGGTTAAAGTATCACCATTGTTCCACATATAGTGGTAAGGAGCCGTGCCACCATTAACCGACACGTGAGCCGAACCAGTACCGATAAGTCCGCAATTACTGTTGGTAGTAGAAACGGTAAGAATAGGAGCGGTAGAAGCAGCAATAGAAACAGCAACAGTAGAAGCACAGTTAGCTGAATCGGAAACGGACACAACATATGTACCCGCAGCAAGGCTATCCACCGAAGCGGTAGACTTAGCAGGGTTAGTGCTCCAGTTATATGAATACGGAGGAATGCCATTGGAAGCAACAACCGAAGCCATACCATTCTGAAGTCCGCATGAAGTATTGTTAGAAGTAATGGTAGGTACCACCTTATTATGAACGGTAACGGTAATACTGTCTTTATTGGTACAGCCATTATTATCAATACCTGTAACGGTATATGTATGTGAAGCACCCGGTGTGAATGACACACCATTGTTAACCCCACCTGACCAGGCATAGGAAGAACCACCAGACCCGAAGAGAGCCAGTGAAGAACCCTGACACATAGTCGCAGCAGGGAAAGCCGAAGCCTTGATAGCAGGCAGCGGATCAACAGTAACCGAAACAGAAGTGTTGTTCACACAACCATACTTATCAGTACCCGTAACAGAATATGTAGCTGAAGAAACCGGAACGAACGGTACTCCGTTGGTTACGCCATTGCTCCAGGTATATGATACACCGCCGGTTGCAGTAAGTGTTTCCTGTGCGCCCTGACATATAGGATCTGATGAAGGCGAAACTGTTATTACAGGAAGTGGATTAACAATAACCGGTATAGAAGCATACCCTACACATCCGTTAGCATCAGTGCCTGTTAAATGGTAAACGGTTGAAGTAGATGGAGAAAAGGCAACATTGTTTGTCACCCCATTTGACCATGCATATGTAACTGCTCCGCTACCATTTAAGGTTACACTACCACCCGGGCAGATTGAATCAGTTGAAGCCGAAGCGGTAACAGCAGGTAACGGAACTACAGTAAGTTTTATTAATGAGGAATCATTACATCCGGAAGAAGCATCGGTACCGCTAACATAGTAGGTAACAGATGAGTCTGCAGTAAATGTAAAAGGATTAGAACCACCATTTCTACCATTACCTGGCCAGTAATAACCTGAGCCTCCTGTACCGTAAAGACTTACCGAAGTACCTCTACATAATTTTGTTGAAGGCAATGCATTGGCCTTTAGTGTATGGTTATATACCAAAACAGTTAGCGTTGTGCTTACTGTGCAACCAGCATTCTGTATGCTTACCGAATATGTTGTTGTAGCGCCTGGAGATACCGATATATTGCTATAGCTATTATAGGTAGTGTCACCTGTACTCCATATAATCAACTCGGAATTAGGTGGTGGAACTGCCTTATGTGTTTTTTGTGGATTCATTATACTTAAGTTATAATCCTGCGCATTTATTGAAGTCACTGTACCAGGACAAATACTATCAGGAGGACCTGAAACTTTAATGTTCGGTGGTGAAATAAGGTTGCTATTAACCATAGTTGAATATATGTACCCATTATTTACAGAACATTCAAAGGCTAAGGAATAACTATTTATAACAGTAATAGTTAAGGAATCTGTAGTTGCACCGGAAAATTCCGCACCGTTTACAATAGGTAAAAAGTTACTGCCACTGCCGCTAGAATCAACCAACCATTGGTACGTTATGCCTGTACCGCTCACTCCAATTCCCAATTTATTGCCGTATCCACCACTACAGGTTGTTAAAGTTGAAACGGGTTGACTTGTAATTTGAGGGCCTGTTACGCGTATTTCCCTGACCCTGTTATTACCTGCATCGGCTAAAAATACATTACCCGAATCATCGACTGCAACACCATTCGGATTAGACAGGTAAGCTGTATTAGCCATTATGTTGTCACCATTATAGGGAGGGCCTTCTACACCTCCAACTCCAGACATAACAGTCAGACTATCATTTTTAGTTATCTTAACAATGTTACCATTGCTTTGGTCAGTAACATAAATGTTTCCAGCCGTATCTAGTGTAAGTCCTTGTGGGCTATAAAAAGCTGCAATAGAAGTTGCTTTAACAGGGCTGCCAACCTGAGGGGTGCCGTAATTATCATATTGGCCACCAATAGTTATAACACTATCTGACGAAAGAACAAGTTTCCTTAAAAGAACATTTCCGGCATCAAGGAAATATACATTGCCATGCTTATCTACACCCAGCCCCATCGGGAAATACAGTTGAGTTGCTAAAGCTAGCCCGTCGCCATTATATCCGCTGCTTGTTGGTATACCGGCAATTGTAGTTACTAAATTGGTGGCTTTGTTTATTTTACGTACTATTGAATTATCCTCGTCGGAAAAATAAACATTACCGGCAGTGTCTACAGCAAGGCCCTTAATGTTACCCATTTTTAGGGTATCGGCGTTTGCATTTTCTCCATTATAACCTGAAACTCCGGTCCCAGCGTAAGTAGATATTACTCCTGTTGCATTAGTTATTTTCCTTATTCGGAAATTGGCAATGTCACCTATATATAAATTGTCTGAATCATCAATAGCCAATTCCTGAGGAGCATTTAATTCCGCGGCAGTTGCTGGACCCCCATCACCTGAAAACCCACCTGTACCATTACCTGCTATTGTTGTAATTACATGTGTTGAAATATTTAATTCGCGAATTCGCTGATTGCTCCCGTCAGCAAAATAAATATTACCCGATTTATCGAGCACTACTCCTCCCGGATTAGAAATTATAGCATTTGTTCCAAGGCCGCCATCACCGGAAAATGTAATTATATTCTTTGAACCGGCTATGGTTGATATGATCCCTCCGGTATTTACTTGTCTAATAACGTTGTTATTATAATCAGCAACATAAATGTTACCTGCGGCATCAAAGCTTACTCCCTCAGGACCACTTAATTGGGCCAGGGTAGCAGCACTTCCGTCACCACTATAACCAGCGCCAGCTGGTACATTACCTGCAATAGTTGAAACTATCCCTAAGGTACTTACCTTACGTATATCATTATTGTTCTGGTCGGCAATATAAATGTTCCCGCTGCTATCTGCCACTAATTGATTCGGATATCCTAATTCTGTAGTATCTGCATTACCACCATCACCATTGTAACCAGATGTTGAAGTCCCTGCATACGTTGAAATAACACCATTTGTACCCACCACGCGAATACGGTAATTACCTCTATCTGCAATATAAATGTTGCCCGAAGGGTCAAGAGTAACACCGGTAGGGTAGTTTAATTGAGCACCTGAAGCAGGCTTACCGTCGCCAGAAAATCCTGCAGAACCCATAGTGCCTATAACTGTAGATATTATTCCGGTATTCCTGTTAACCATACGAATAACATGATTTGAATAATCAGCTATGTAAAGGTAATTGCCTGTATGGTCGAATGCAATTTGTTGCGGAGTATTTAACTGTGCAGAAATAGCCGGACCACCATCTCCTAATCCTCCTGAACTACCATTTCCGGCAAACGTTGAAATAATGCCGCTTGTATTTACCACGCGAATACGGTTGTTACCGTAATCACTAATATACATATTGCCGACGCCGTCAAAAGCAATGCTTATGGGCCCACTCAATTCTGCAGCAGTAGCCTGCCCGCCATCACCCTTAAATCCTGCTGTTCCGTTACCTGCTATGGTAGAAATAATCCCAGCAGTAGTAATTTTACGAATTGAATTATGCCCCGCATCAGCTAAGTATATGTTACCTGCTGCATCGGTGGTAATTGAAAAGGGGTAACTTAATGGTGAACTGGTAGCTGGGCCACCATCACCATTACCTCCACCGGCAACTGTGTAAATTACCTGTGCGGTTAGTGAGTTAAATGAAAGAAAAAATATAGATGCCAGGGTAAAACGAACAATACGGTAAAAATGCTGCATGTTTAATAAGATGTATGATAAGTGGCAAATCTAAGAAAAAGTAATTGAAATATCACTAAAACTGACTCGTTTTAGAATTAATTAAAGAAAGCAACTTCTTTATGCCACGTAAAGTGAGAAGAGTTCTTTCTGATAATCTGATATATAGTGTCGATAAAAGGAGGATATAATAGCCTACATTGAATTAAGATTTCTTTAATAAAAAGGTAACAGCAAATTGTTATTTTTGATAAAACTATTAGAATAATGACACCCTCGGATTATTTAAAAAAACAGGACGCTGATCGTAAAAAAATCCTGACCTCGATACACAAAATTATTACAGATAGTCATCCTAAATTGAAAGCGAGAGTGGGTGATATGATGGGGAAAGAGATGATACTATATGAAATAGATGGTGCTTTTACCTATGCCCTGGCAAGTGTAAAAACCCACATGAGCCTGCATAATATTATAATGTATGGACATGCCCCGCTTTATGCTAAATATTCTAAATTACTGAGCAAGGCAAAATTTCAGAAGGGTTGTGCAAATTTCAAAAATGCAGAACAAATGCCTTTGGATATTGTAACTGAATTTATGAAAGATTCAGCAAAAGCAGCCCCCGTATACTTAGAAATGTATAAAGCCCGGATGGCAAAGAAAAAGTAATTCTATTAAAATTTACCTTTGCTGCACAATGGGGGTATTTAAAAAAGGAGATAAGAAAGTTGAGAATGCATGGGCCATGTACGATTGGGCCAATTCAGTATATCACCTTGTTATTACTTCAACCATTTTCCCAATATACTATACCAGTGTTACTACCACAGCCTCAGGTAAAGTAAATTTCTTCGGCTTTAATTTTGTCCCCGATGCATTATATGTCGACGCTCTTTCTTTTGCTTTCCTTGTAATAGCAGCCATTTCGCCATTTCTTTCTGGTATTGCCGATTACCGTGGGAATAAAAAATCGTTCATGAAATTTTTCTGTTACCTGGGTGCATTGTCTTGCAGTGCCATGTATTTTTTCAATGCATCAAATTTATGGCTGGGTATTTTACTGGTAATATTTGCATGTATTGGTTATGCAGGCAGCATAGTTTTTTATAATGCCTATTTGCCCGAGATAGTCGAACCGCAAGAGCAGAACAGGGTAAGCGCAAAAGGTTTTGCACTGGGATACATAGGAAGCTCTATTTTATTAATTGCAAACCTTGTAATGGTATTGAAGCCTTCATTAATAGGGCTATCAGGCCCTGATGCAGTTGGCGCCGCCACAAGATGGTCATTCATTACCGTTGGCGTTTGGTGGATATTGTTCGCACAAATAACTTTTTATTACCTACCTACAAACCCTTTTGGTGAGGTTCGAAAGAATGAAGGGCACAACATATGGCATGGTTACCAGGAGTTGCGCAAAGTGTGGAACTTGCTTAAAGAAACGAAGCGGCTTAGAAGATTCCTTATTGCATTTTTTGTATATAATACAGGCGTGCGTACCATTATGTTGGTAGCCAATCTTTTTGGTTCAGATACACTTCACCTGAAGACAGAAGAACTTATAGGGACAATACTCATTATACAATTTGTTGCGGTGGGGGGTGCATTTCTTTTCTCATTTATTGCGAAGAAGAAAGGGGATATTTTCATGCTTAAAATTGCTACGTTTATTTGGATAGGTGTATGTATTGGCGCTTACTTTACATATACTGCCCTGCACTTTTATGCACTTGCGTTTGTGGTAGGTGTCGTAATGGGTGGCATACAGGCTTTGTCCCGGTCTACTTATTCTAAGCTATTGCCTGAAACCGAGGACCATGCATCCTTCTTCAGCTTTTACGATGTGCTTGAGAACGTTGGCAGTGTACTTGGCTTATTTCTATGCGGATGGGTTATTCAGCTTACGGGCAGCATGAGAAATTCAGTTGTATTCCTTCTTGTGTTCTTTGTGCTTGGATTTATTTTCCTGAACAGGGTACCTAAAGCAGATACTGCAACGGCAAAATAACGGTTTACTTTCCAAACCCTGTTTCCTGCCAGAAATATGATTTTGCCTGCAGATTGAAAAGAGCCATTTTACCATTTAGTTCTACCTGCAATACATTACCCAATGTTTGAATGCTACTTAACTGGCAAGGAATAATTGCAGTGCCCGTTTTATCAATAAGGCATAAATGTTGTGCTTGTTTAACCTGCGACATACCATTGCTGAAGTCGGTTGCCGCATCGTATTGCATATCAATTACTGTTTTACCTTTCAGGTCAATGAAACCCGTTTGCCCTTTTATTGTTACGCGTGCAAGGCTATCAGAAAAATTACCCGCATTATCGTACTTATGATGGATTACCATATCGCCTTTGTGATTAATGTATCCCCATTTCTTTTCCGATAGTACTGCAGACAGATCCTGGCTGAATGGTTGTGCATCGTCATACTCGGGGTGAATAACGATCTTACCCTCTGTATTAATAAAGCCTCGTTTTTTATGCAATTGAATTTTTGCAAGCCCATCATGAAACATGCCACCCGTAAGCAGATCGGGTGTATATTCATATTTAAGCGGAATAATAATTTCGCCACGCCGGTTTATATAACCTACTTTATTTCCTTGTACCACCATAGCAATGGTATCAGCAAAATCTCCGATATTGTCATACTCACAATTAAGTATCGTATCTCCTTCTCTTCCTATTAATCCAAACTTTGAGTTGGACTGTACTTTGGCTAAGCCATTTTTGAATTTGCTTACCCAATTGTACTTACAAGGAATAATAATTGCACCTGCAACGTTAATATAGCCATACTTGCCATCGGCATTCTGAACGTAAGCAAGGTCCTCAGAAAAATCGGCTGCATCCTGGAATTGTGCAGGTACTACTTCTTCACCAAGCTGACTTATAAATCCATATTTATTGTCTTTTTCTATTACCGCCATACCCTCCGAAAAATTCATTATCTCCTGATACTCGAATGGTACAATGGTTTGGCCAAGGGTAGAAATAATACCACACATTCCGCCTTTTTTTACTACCGATGTTGTCTGGTGGAAATGCTCGGCTTCATCATACATACAAGGTATTACAAGCTCACCTCGTTTATTAATGAAACCTATTTTATCGTTTTGGGCTACCTCGGCTAACCCATCAAAAAAATTGGTGTCGGCCCATTCGTATTTAAATTGAACGCGGGTTTTACCAAGGCTATCTACATAACCCCAAACATTGCCCTGGCGGGCAGGATAAAAACGTGTTTGCGCCAGGATCAGATCTGTATCGGCATGCTGTGCGTATGGGTAGTCGGGGTAATCGGCATGAAAATTTGTAAATGTCTGGGGCTTGCCATCCATGGTGTAACGGGCATAGAGCTTGTGCCATGCATTGGTTACGTTGCGGTTTTTAGGGTATGCTTTGATGAATCCATAATACTCCCTGATAAACCGGTGTGGTGTGGCAAGGTTATATACAGAATCGTCGGCTGCAGCTAAGTATGGGCTTTTAGGATATTCTTTTATGAAATTAATAAAGCTTGAAATTTTATGGTCAGCAGTGGATGATTTGAATAAGGCAATTTCATATCGCTTTTTTGCATCGGCATATTCAGTTGCATCGGGGTAGGTATCCATAAATGCCTTGTATGCCTGGTAGGTATTTTCTTTTTCAGCATCGGTAAAAGCAATAATATCACGCAGGTCGGCTGCACTTATTACCCGTTTTGCAGTTGGGTAGGTTTGTATAAAATGGTTATACCCATCAATTGTATTTATGCTGGTAGCTAATTTAAATGCCTTAAATTCAATAGTATCCTTAAGGTGTTTTATAGCTGCTGAGTCGATACCAAAGGGTAGCCATTTGGTTCGTTGTTTTGTGGTAGACGTTGCAAAAGATCGTTGCGCCCTCAATAGATACTTATATGCAGTATCAACATTGTAAAAATGGTTATCGTTATGCGATGTAATGACACTTAATCCATAGCTCGACGCAACAGTATCGTGCTTCATGGCCTTAATAAAAAGGCTGCGAGCCTTAAAATAATCGTAGATGGAGAGTGCAGCGAAGGCGTTCTTTATAGCTCCGGCAAATAACACCGAATGAAATAATACCAGTATTCCAACAATAAAAAGTTTCCTTTTCTTCACGATACAAAGTTACAGGACTGTTTGAGCTAACGAAAATCAATCTACCTTTGTCTACGAAAATTATTAACAATGCTTCTTAACGCACTTATATCAAAAGGTCAGGCCTTATTCTTTCTATTTGCAATGGCCGGGTTTGGAGCGCTGATGATATTTCTATACGGCAAGGACAGGAAGCGCGACCCGAACTACTTTAAAGGAACCTGGAAAATATTTGCAGCGATAATTTTAATAGTTACGCTGTTGTTCCTGTTTGTTATCAGCCAAAGCTGATCTACCACTTAAAAATATCTTCTTTTTTCATGGGGCGTTCAGTTACGCGCCATTGAAAATCACCTAACAGAAATTCTGCAGGCTTAATATCTTTTATAGGATAAATAGTTGCATCGGGCTTTTGCAAATATGTAATACTGCGGACCTTGTTGCTATCAATATACACAAGCATATTGCTGCTTACAGCCCTGTTAGGGCCTAAAATGGTAGTGTTATTGTCAGTATATACATAGTACACCGTTTGGGCATTGCCCATTACATTCACCTTATATATTTTGTTGTTCCTGAAATACCCTCGCATGTTGCGGCCTTTTATCTGGTTGAATTGCAGCGTATCGTTCTTTGAAGCCAATGTATCCTTTGAAATGATGAAGGAATTCTGCTTCATGTCGAGCATATTTATTTTTTTGTTTTGCAGGTAAAGCCTCATCGTATCTGCTGTTAACTGGTTCTCATTAGCCCACAATACCGGGTTGTAGAACATACGCATTACAGAATCTTTTTCATTATAAGTAAGTGAATCGCATTTGCCCTGCATATCTTTCCTGTAAAATTTAACATGATGATATGCCAGCAATAATTTTGGTGCATGAGCTTCTTTATTTGTGTCGTTCATTGAAATATTGTATCCATATAAGGTATCGCCATGTAAGTGCAGGGTATCTTTTTCATCTATCTGCAACATCTCTGCATGGTTCGTAACCATTATGGTTTTAGCAGAGCCTGTGTATAGTGCATAATTACCTTTTATAGTTATATTATCGGTACTGTCGCTAAGCGTAACATCATCATGCACCTCTCCAAAATCTTTTTCTTTATCGTAGTAAATGTGTTGCCCCCACAGGGTTTGCCCTTTTTTACTTTTTATATACGCATACTGAAAGAATTCAGAGATGGCAGTCTTACTATTGTAATACCCATCAATGCAATACATCCTGGTAGTCTTACTGGTAATAAAGGTAGGCTTTGAAAAATGCGCTGTTTTCACATCGGGCTCATAGCTCATCGTGTCGCAACTAATATTATAGGTAGGGTTGTTCAGGCGCACACTGTCTTTAAAAGAGCACATTCTCATCTTCATAAAGTAGGTGCCTTTTTTACTTACCAGTGTTGTTGCACTGTCAACAATAGTACCTCCATTCCAGTAGTTCACGCGAGATGAATCAACCACGTACATCATGTGTTGGGTTGTGAGCGTAAGCGATTGACGTACGAAACGGATCTTTCCGAACACTTCTGCTTTTTTGTCTTGGCCTGAGTAATGTATCGAATCTCCGTACAGATCCATGGTATCGGGCTTACTCAGGTGTACATTACTGAACGCATGCATAGAATTATCGGGAAAAATATAGGCACTGTCGCAATTCATAAATACCCCGTTATCTTCGAGCTGTACATTACCTAAAAGGCGTTCTGCGCCTTCACCAAATCGTTTGTCGAACTGAAGTGAGTTGGCATGTATAATATGTATAGGTGTGTTCTCCGACTTTTTTGCAGCAGGTTTTGCATCCTTTTCTTTTGCTGTTTTCTTAACCTGGCTAAATGCAATTGCTGAATATAAAAACAGGCACAGGCTTAAGATACTTCTGGTAGTATGTGAAGTAAAAAACAGTGTGCGTTTCATATTGTTAGTATGGTTCAGCGTACCATTGTTTGGCTGCGCTCAGGCCCAACAGATACCAGTTTTATAGGAACCCCGACCGCTTTTTCTATATAGGTAATATAGTCTTTTAATTCAGCAGGCATTTTATCGAACGATGTGGTTTCAGGTAATTTGCCCCATCCTTTAAACGACTTATATACCGGTTTTATTTCAGTGTGCAGATTGTAGGGCATCTGGTCTGTTTCCTTTCCGTCAACCATGTAGTGGGTACAAACTTTCACTTCTCCGAATTCATTCAACACGTCTGCTTTCATCATATCCAAACGGGTTACTCCGTTTAGCATAATGGCACGTTTCAATGCAGGAAGGTCTAACCAGCCGCATCTTCTTTTTCTGCCGGTAGTAGAACCAAATTCACGGCCTATTTGCGCCATTTTTTCTCCAATATCGTCATGCAGTTCGGTAGGGAATGGGCCTGAACCAACACGTGTACAATATGCCTTAAATATACCTTCTACTTCACCCAGGGTAGATGGAGCAAGGCCTAAACCAATGCACGCACCTGCACAAGTAGTAGAGGATGATGTTACAAATGGATATGAACCAAAATCTATATCGAGCAATGAACCCTGTGCACCTTCGGCTAAAATGCGTTTGCCTTTTTTCAGCTCATCATTAAGGTAATATTCAGTATCGATACATTGCATGGTGCGTATAAATGCAACGCATTCCATCCATTTTTTCTGGTTTTCTTCAAATGCTTTTTTGTCATATTCAAACCCTGCCAGAGCAAGCATTTGCAAATGTTTGCCTGCTAATGAAGCATAACGCTCATTAAAATCTTTTTCCAGGATATCGCCAATTCGTAAACCATTGCGACCGGTCTTATCCATATAAGCAGGGCCAATACCTTTTAATGTAGAGCCAATTTTTTCTTTGCCTTTTGATGCTTCCGAAGATGCATCTAATAAGCGGTGAGTAGGTAATATTAAATGTGCACGTTTCGATAGAATAAGGTTCTTGCATATATCTATTCCTAATGCCTCAATACCTCTCACTTCTTCTAAAAAACTGATGGGGTCAATTACTACTCCGTTGCCAATAACGTTCATAATATTATTGCGGAAAATACCAGACGGAATGGTATGCAAAACGTGTTTCTTACCTTGAATTTCAAGGGTATGCCCGGCATTCGGGCCTCCCTGGAAACGCGCTACTATTTCGTACTGTGGAGCAAGCACGTCAACAATCTTGCCTTTGCCTTCATCGCCCCATTGTAAACCCAATAAAATGTCAACTTTCATGATGTGAAAATATGTATGTGCAAATAAAAATGTGTTAGAGGGAAACTTATTTGCTATTCAATTTCGTAATAGCATCTTCTACAGTTGGTAGAATATGGAAAATAGTATCAAGCTTGGTAATTACCAATAGGTCTTTTACCTTTTTTGAAAGATTACATACAACTACTTCTCCGCCGGTGTTGCGCGCCCTTGTAAGCACGTTAACAAGTACGTTCAGCCCGCTACTGTTCATATACCGAAGTTCAGAAAGTTCAAGTATAAAACGGTTCTTACCCGAAGCGGCCAATTTATTACAAGCTTCAACAAACTCAGCGGCCTGAATCTTGTCAATAATTTCACCGGTTAAGTGGAATACTGTAATGCCTTGTTGCTGTGCTGTTGTATACGTAAATGTCATAACTTTTGGATATTAGGCTGCAAGATAAAACTTTTTTGTCGGATAAAAGATTTTCACCCTTTTCGGGCTCAAAATTGCGAAATATTTTTGGGATATATATGAATATCGTGGAAAAAGAAAGAAAGCTACCAACTCAACGAAATATCAAATGCTTTACATCACTAATTTCCATTGTTTCAGCCGCATTTGTTTCGGTATTTAATACATCAACCAGCAAAGTGCCATTGGCAGATACCCCTTTAATATTGCCTTTAAAAGCTTTTTCATTCAAAGAAAGATTGGATAAAACGCCGCGGCGGTAAAGTATTTTATGGTAGGCAGCGTCTATCTTCTCGTAATTGCCCTTACGCAATTCCAAGTAAAATTTCTCTAGTGGTATGAAAATGCGGTTTAAGCAATCTTCGAGTTCAAAAGTACTGCCTGTAAGCAGTTTCAGCGATGTGGCATTAGGTACAGAAGGGTCGAAAGTTTCCTGGTTTATGTTGATACCAATACCCACTACAGATGATTTTATGGATGATTGCTCGAGAACGTTCTCGATAAGTATGCCGGCAATTTTCTGATCATTTACATATATATCGTTAGGCCATTTAATTGCAACTTTTAATGAAACAGAATGCAAACATGAAGAAACAAACTCAGCAACTGCCAGGGCCATAATCTTGGTAAGCCAAAACTGCTCCTTTATGGGCAGAAAACGGGGATGCAGAACAAGGCTGAACGTGAGATTGGTACCAGGTTGCACAAGCCATTTGTTACCACGCTGGCCACGGCCGGCAAACTGCTCTAGAGCCCACACAACATAACCCTCAGCAGGGGGGCTTTGTTTAAGCAGGTTCAGGGCATACAAATTGGTAGAATCAACTTTCTCAAGTCTGTCAATATGTTGGCCCGTAAAAAGTGTCTCCGGTATAGCCATCCAGTAGTATTAAATTATTATCTTTGTAACTAATTATAAGCAATATTGCAAGCACAAAAGTAACAGCACAAAAGGACACCATAGATAAGATAATGCAAAAAAAAGGGAAAACCCAAACTCCCGTTCAGTTAAAAGATGTTGCACTGAGCAGCATTGCAGATAAAAAAGGAAAAAACGTTGTCTGCCTGAACATGACGAAAATAACCAGCAGTATTTGTGATTATTTCGTTATATGCGAAGGAGATTCAACTGTACAGGTTGAAACAATAGCAAAAGCCGTAGAAGAAGCAATATTTAAAGCTACAGGCGAGCATGTTTATCACAGGGAAGGATTTGCGAATGCGGAATGGATATTACTGGATTACGTTGATATAGTAGTACATATTTTCCAGCCACACGTCCGCAAGTTTTATAACCTAGAGTCTTTATGGGCCGATGCCGAAACAGAAGAAATTGCAGTAGAGCGTGAATTTAAACATGTGTAGACATGAGCGAGAACACAGAAACACCGAAATCAGACAACAATAACCCTAATTCAGGTCAGGGGCCGAATAAACCAAAGTCGCCTTTACCTAAAAAGCCGTTTAAACCGCGCTTTACTATTTACTGGGTGTGGGGCTTTATATTGGTTGCACTAATTGCTATTGAGGCAATAAGTACAATGAATTTTTCTGAACAGGAAGTTAATTTCCAATACTTTCAGGATAGTTTATTGAACCAGCACTATGTGGAAAAAATTACCGTAGTAAATAACGATGTGGCTGAAATAACCCTGAAACCCGAGGCATTAAAACTGGCTAAATTTAAGGGCCTTTCTCATAATCCTCCACAGTTTACAATTAAAATACTTGACCGCCAGACCTTTCATACCGACCTGGTAAATGCAGAAAAGAATTTTGCAGATACCGACAAGATCGATGCTGAACCAAGCACCAAGGCTGACTGGACAGGAATATTAGGCTGGGTTGTACCTATTCTGGTTATGGTGGGATTATGGTTCCTGTTTATGCGCCGTATGGGTGGCGGTGGTGGAAACCAGATATTTAGCATTGGAAAATCGAAGGCTACATTGTTTGATAAAGACACCAACGTTAATATTACTTTTAACGATGTTGCAGGCTTAGAAGAAGCAAAAGTTGAAATAAAAGAAATTGTTGACTTTCTTAAAAACCCGCAGAAGTATGTGGCTCTTGGAGCTAAGATACCTAAGGGAGCATTGCTTGTTGGCCCTCCGGGTACAGGTAAGACCTTATTAGCCAAGGCTGTTGCAGGTGAGGCTAAGGTTCCGTTCTTCTCATTATCTGGTTCCGATTTTGTGGAAATGTTCGTAGGTGTGGGTGCATCGCGTGTACGTGATCTGTTCCGCCAGGCAAAAGAAAAAGCGCCATGTATCATATTCATTGATGAGGTAGATGCAATTGGTCGTGCCAGGGGCAGAAACCTTGCGCAAGGTACTAACGACGAAAGAGAAAACACCCTTAACCAGCTCTTAACAGAAATGGATGGGTTTACCAATACTGCTGGTATTATTATACTTGCGGCTACTAACCGTGCCGATGTATTGGATAGGGCATTGTTACGTCCGGGCCGTTTCGACAGGCAGATATATGTTGATATGCCTGACCTGATCGAAAGAAAAGAAATTTTCAAGGTTCACTTAAAACCTTTGAAGATAGATACTTCAGTAGATATTGATTTTTTAGCAAAACAAACTCCTGGCTTTTCAGGTGCTGATATAGCCAATGTTTGTAATGAGGCTGCCCTTATTGCTGCCCGTTATGATAAAAAGATAATTGATAAGCAAGACTTCCTCGACGCTGTAGACAGAGTAGTAGGTGGCTTGGAAAAGAAGAACAGACTTATTTCGCCAAGTGAAAAGAAAGTAATTGCATACCACGAAGCGGGCCATGCGGTTGCAAGCTGGTTACTTGAATTTGCGCATCCGTTGGTGAAGGTTACAATTATCCCTCGTGGAAAATCATTGGGCGCTGCCTGGTACTTACCTGAAGAAAGGTCAATTACTACAACTGAGCAGTTGATGGACGAAATGTGTGCTGCATTAGGCGGAAGAGCCGCTGAAGAAATTACATTCGGCAAAATATCTACCGGTGCATTGAGCGATCTTGAAAAGGTTACCAAGCAGGCATATGCAATGGTTTCGTATTACGGACTTAGTGAGAAAGTTGGCAATATAAGTTATTACGATTCTTCAGGAAATACTGAATATTCATTCCAGAAACCGTATAGTGAAAAAACAGCCGAACTTATAGATGCAGAGGTGAATGCCTTGATTGCAAGTGCATATATAAAAGCCAAAAGGATTTTAACTGAGCATAAAGATCAACTTGCATTGCTTGCAAACTTATTGCTTGAAAAAGAAGTAATGTTCAAGGAAGATCTGGAGAATATTATCGGCATACGTCCATTTGAAGTGGAAGTGGCTACGCCTGTATCGAAGAGAGCTGACATATATGTAAAGAAAGCTAAAGAAGATGCAGAAGCTGCTGCGGAAGCCGCAAAAACAACAAATGGCTCTAACGGAACACATGTAGAGCCAACAAATGGTTCGCATCAGGAGGAATCTACTCCCAAGGTTGAAGTAAAAAATAATGGAGAGGAGAAACCTGTTGAAGAAAAGAAAGAAAAAGAAAGTACTCAGTCGAAAGACGATCAACCTTCTTTGTTTTAATATATGAAAGAAAGCACTGCCCGGGAAAAAGTTTTAAAGGCTGTACGCAAGGCACTTATCCATAAGTCGGAGGCTGATTTCAGCGCTGCTGACAGCGACCCTGAAATTTATACCGCACCCGAAGAAGAATCACTGGAGTTGTTATTTGCAAAGAATTTCAGTGGCTTAAAGGGCGATTTTGTTTTCTGTGAAAATGTTAAGGACTTTACTGCCCAGTTTGCGGAACTTATAAAAGAACGTAAGTGGGAAGATCTGTTTTGCTCGGAGCCAAAGATCCAGGAAATGCTTAAAGCGAGCGGTATTTCATTCATGTCTGCAGAAAACGATTTTTTGAAGTGCAACGTGGGTATAACTTTTTGTGAAAGCCTTGTAGCCCGCACAGGTACTATAATGGTCAGCTCACGTCAAAGATCGGGCAGGCGTTTACCGGTTTATGGTAATACACATGTTACCGTTGCATACACATCGCAATTAGTATATAACCTGAAAGATGCATTTAAGCTGTTAAAGAAAAAATACGAGAATAATTTTCCTTCGCAGGTAACTGCAATAACAGGGCCAAGCCAAACGGCTGATATTGAAAAAACCCTTGTACGTGGTGCACATGGCCCTAAAGAGGTTTTCCTTTTTCTTATTGATGACACTCATATAGGTTAAGCGCGTGAGTAACTTCTGGCAGAGAGCAATTACCGGTACTGTATTCGTTGTGGTAATGGTTGGCTGCATGATGTGGAACTACTGGTCACTTTGTGCCTTATTCTTCCTTATATCAATGCTGGGCCTGAATGAGCTGTATACTATTCTCAGTAAACACGGTAACCTGCATCCTCAAAAAGCTATAGGCATGGGAGTAGGGGCTATTCTGTTTTTATTGTTTGCATTTCGGTATCAATTCACTTCAGAGTTGATATTTACCATGATGATACCTTTATTGGTAGCCATCTTTTTTGTAGAACTATATCGTAAAAAGGAATCTCCTTTCGTAAATATTGGTGTAACCATACTAGGAATCATCTACGTTGTATTACCTTTTGCATTGTGGGTTAATTTCGTATGCCCTTATACTTCATTTCATAATCCTTTAATAGACCAGTTTGCAAATACATTCCTGCCTACAGCAATGTATAACCCTCATATTCTGTTGGGCTATTTCTTTATTCTGTGGACGAACGATACAGGTGCCTACATTACCGGAAGAACAATGGGAAAACACAAATTATGGGAGCGTATTTCACCAAAAAAAACATGGGAAGGTTTTATTGGTGGAATAGTTTTATCTATTGCAGTAGGCTATTTAATTTCACATTACTATACTGAGCTGAGCCCAATACTTTGGATGACTATTGGTTTACTGGTTGGTGTATTCGGAACATTGGGCGACCTGGTTGAATCAATGTTCAAGCGCAGCATTGATGTAAAGGAGTCAGGAGGCATACTTCCAGGTCATGGTGGAATATTAGACCGATTCGATGGTGTTCTTCTTTCAACACCTATTATTCTTGCTGTTATTCAAATTACAGCAATAGTAAGTATAATGCTTGCCTGATGGAAACAAAGTTACATGAGGGTAAAGTATTTGAAGCCGTAAATTATTCTGAAAAAGAGCTAGCGAAACTTGAGTTCGACCAATGTGAATTTATAAAATGTGATTTTACAAAAAGCAATATTTCGAATAATGAATTCACTGACTGCACATTCAAGAATTGCAATTTCTCACTAACAAAACTTAATAATACAGGGCTACGGAATTGTAAGTTTATAAATTGTAAAGTGCTCGGTGTTGACTTTACTGTTTGCAAAGATTTTCTTTTTTCGGTTAACTTTCAGGCAACTATCCTTGACTATTCTTCATTCATTCAAAAGAAGATGAAGAAGACAACGTTTATTGACTGTTCATTGAAAGATGTGAATTTTGAACAAACGGATCTATCGAATTCGGTTTTTACCAATTGCAATCTTGAAAACACCATATTCAGGAATAGTATACTGGAGAAGGTAGACTTTCTCACCTCATATAATTATTCATTTGACCCTGAATTGAATAAGATCAAGGGTGCGAAATTTTCACAGGCAGGTGCAATAGGACTTCTTGCGAAATATGGCATTAATATTGAATAATGGTTATTTTATTTAAACAGCGTGAAGCTGAGAAATAAAAGAAACTATATTTGAGCACCAATTCACACAATGGAGGCAGAGGATAAAGCAACGGGAATGATCTCGAAAGCAGTTTTTATTATTGCTGCCTTGTCCTGTTTTACCGATTACGTTTCTCCACCCATTGCTTTAGTAATAGGCTTGGTGTTTGCGCAGATATTTACACACCCTTTCCAGAAATACAACCATAGGGCAACCCAATTGTTATTACAATTTTCAGTTGTGGGCCTTGGTTTTGGGATGAATGTGGCAGTTGCACTACAAACAGGTAAAGAGGGAATTATGTTTACCACTGTTTCCATCCTCGGTACACTGGGCTTAGGGTATTTGCTTGGCAAAATATTAAAAGTAGAAAGTAAAACCTCTCACCTTATTTCATCAGGTACGGCAATATGCGGTGGCAGTGCAATAGCGGCAATTTCAAAGGTTTTGCATAGCGAAGAAAAGGAAACTTCAGTTGCCCTTGTTACGGTGTTCATTCTTAACTCAGCGGCACTCTTTATATTCCCTCCACTAGGGCATTATTTAAATCTTAGTCAGCATCAATTTGGTATCTGGGCGGCAATTGCAATACATGATACTAGCTCGGTAGTGGGTGCTGCAAGTAAATATGGTGACCAGGCTCTGCAAATTGCAACAACTGTAAAACTGTTACGTGCATTATGGATAGCACCATTGGCCATTGCTACAGCTATTGCCTTCAAGCAGAAATCGGGTGGGGTAAAGATCCCGTATTTTATAGTTCTCTTTGTAGTGGCCATGATAGTGGGAACTTATGTTCCCTTAATTCAGCCGATCATCCCATATGCAACCATTGCAGCTAAAAAAGGACTAACACTAACGCTTTTCCTTATCGGTTCAGGTTCTTCGTACAAAGTATTAAAGTCTGTTGGCTTCAGGCCTATGTTGCAAGGTGTTATTCTCTGGATATTTATTTCTGTAGCAGCCCTATGGGCTGTTGAGGTTATATTCTAGGCAAACCAGCTGAACATTTCCGGTAGCTCTAAGTTGTTTTTTGCAGCGCTATTCAAATCTTTACTGATTTTCCCTTCACTCATTTGTATCAACCTGCTGCCATACTGATGGGCATCTTTCAGGTTATGTGTAATTAATATTGCCATTAAGTTGTATTGTTTTATTAATGAATCAGCAGTTTGTAAAACGGTAGCAGCACTTCTCGGATCAAGTGCCGCTGTTGGTTCATCAAGCAATAATATTTCAGTAGTATCCATTATACCCATTAACAAGGTAAGCGCCTGCCGTTGCCCACCCGATAAGGTTCCCATCAGTTGATCGAGCTTGTTTTCAAGCCCCATTCCCAATGTGGCAATTTTATCCTGTACTTGTTTTCTGAATGCATCTGTAATACCGATGCTCAGCTTTTTAGAGGTGGTGCGCAAAGCTGCCAAACGGAAATTGTCAAGTATGGTAAGGTTCGGTGCTGTACCACTTAAAGGGTTTTGGAAAACCCTTGCTATCCATTTACTACGGCTGTATTCCGGGTAACGCGTTACGTCAGTATTGTTAATTGAAACAGTGCCCGATGTAGAAATTTCAGTACCCGAAATAATATTGAGCAAGGTTGTTTTACCTGAGCCATTCGATCCTACTATTACCAGGAACTCACCTTTTTGAACAGTCAACGAAACATCAGTAAGTGCGACTACTTCGTTAGCTTCACCTTTATTAAAAACCTTATATATGCTCTTTAGTTCTATCACTGCCTCAGGTTGAATTTAAGCCGTGGAATACTTACAATAAGCAAAACAAAAACAGCTGTTATCAGTTTTAACCAGTTAGGATCGACACCTAGTGATATAGTAACTGCAAGTACAAGTTGAAAGATAATACTACCACACAGTATTACAATAAGTTGCCATAATATAGAACGAATGTTCAACCATTTTATAAGCGCATCACCAATTAATACAGAACCGAGCCCTGTAATTACAATACCAATGCCCATATTTATATCGGTAAAGTTTTGGTATTGAGCAACGAGGTAACCGCTCAGTGCCGTTAAGGAATTAGCTATGGCAAGGCCAATGATCTTCATTTTATTATTATTGATGCCTAATGCCCTTGTCATGGTTGCACTGTCGCCGGTAGCACGCATGGCAATACCAAAATCGGTTTTAAGAATGTAAGTAACTATTGAAGTGATGATTCCAATAAAGACAAGTGCTGCCAGTATATCATTATAGGTCGGATTTGTAAAGAGCTGTATGGAAGAAAATAGTGTAGATACATTTAGCAATGGAACATTAGAACGACCCAGTACAATTAGGTTAACAGAGTAAAGCCCCGTCATAACCAGAATACCGGCGAGCAAGGCATCAATTTTTAAACGTGTATGAATAATAGCAGTTAATGAACCTGCTATGGCACCTGCTATAAGCACAACAGGAATCATAACCATTGCAGGCCAATGGGCTATAAATAGAATAGCTGTAATTACTGCGCCAAGTGTATAACTTCCATCCGTTGTTATATCAGGTATGTTGAATATTTTCATGGAAATGAAAATACCCAACGACATGGATGAAAGACAAAGACCAAGCATTATGGCTGTAATGTAGAACTCCATTATTGCAGTGCTTCAAAATTTGCAGGTACTGTAATATTGAATTGTTTTGCAGCTGCAGGATTGTAAACGCGTTTACGTAATTTCACCATTTCCCATTGTAGTCCGGTTGTGTTTTTATTCTTCAAAAATTGGGCAGCCTGTTCACCAGCCTGGTATCCCCATTGGTAAATATCGGCGCCATACGCAGCTACAGCCCCTCTCGATACTAAACCTGCTTCACTGGTAAACACAGGCACCTTTGCATTGTTACAGGCTTTTATAATGGTTTCAAAAGAACTGAAGACAGTATTGTCGGGATTTGCAAAGAACGCATCAATATCTTGTGTGAGTAAAGATTGTGTAACTAACATTACATCGGCGGAACTATTAACAGGAAGATAAACCAGGTCGATATTCAATTGATCGGCTAATTGTTTTATGCGATTCAATGCTTCTGCTGATTGTGGCTCAGATTGATTAAATATCATTCCTACTTTTAATTTACTCTCCTTGGGTTTTATAAGTTTAGGAATAAGCGAGAATGAAGTATCTATATACCCTAATGCTTCACCAACACCAAATAAATTCGATGGCGCTTTATCACCCGCATCGGTTACCTTCATTAATTCAGGTGTGGGCGATACCATCATAAAAATGGGTATATCCTTTGTGTTTTGCAAGGCCGCAATGGTTGATAGCGAAGGGCAGGTAGCAATAAGAGTAGCTTTTTGACTTATAAAATATTTAACGGAAAGTGTCAGTTTCGGAATATCTCCTTGTGCGTTCCGGTAAATTACCTGTATTGTTTTTTGTTCTTCTGAAA
>JABCZY010000028.1 GCA_013289395.1 Bacteroidota bacterium | reverse complement strand
TATTTTAGAAGGGAAAGACATTTTCGGCTGCGCACAAACCGGCACCGGTAAAACAGCTGCCTTTGCATTACCTATTCTACAGTTATTGAGTAAAGGCATGCCAGAACACACACATGGCATTAAAGCACTGGTGCTTGCACCAACCCGCGAACTTGCCCTGCAGATTGCCCAAAGCTTTGCAGACTATGGCACCGGGCTGCATATTAAACACACCGTAATTTTTGGTGGTGTATCGCAACACACACAAACCAATAACCTCCGCAAAGGGGTTGATGTGCTTATTGCAACACCAGGCCGCTTATTAGACCTGATGAACCAGGGCTACATTAAACTTAACATGGTTAAGTATTTTGTGCTAGATGAAGCCGACCGTATGCTCGACATGGGCTTTATAAACGATATGAAAAAGGTAATGGCACAACTGCCAGCTAAAAAGCAAACCATACTTCTATCAGCTACAGCACCTACCGAGATCAAAAAACTTGGAGACAAGTTATTGCATAACCCTGTTACCATAACCATTGAACCCGTTACTGCAACTGCAGACCTTATACAACAGGGCATATATTATGTAAACCAGGAAAGCAAACGTGCATTACTGAATCACATTTTACAGGATGCAACCATTGAGAATGCACTTGTATTTACCCGCACCAAACGCGGAGCTGACAAAGTGGTGAAAGAGCTTAACCGCAACAAAATAAAGGCAGAGGCCATACACGGTAATAAATCACAAGGTGCGCGCGAACGTGCACTGAATGGTTTTAAGAACAAAACAATTCGTGTATTGGTAGCTACCGATATAGCATCGCGTGGTATTGATATTGACAGACTAACTCACGTAATTAACTTTGAACTGCCCGAAGAAGCGGAAACCTATGTTCACCGTATTGGCCGTACAGGCAGAGCCGGGGCATCGGGTATTGCTTTATCGTTCTGCTCGCAGGATGAACTCGATCAGTTAAAAGACATTCGTAAATTACTGAAGAAAGATATTGATGTAATTACCGGGCACCCGTTTGAAGGTAACGCAAAGCCGCCCAGGCTGGATTCTGTTGAAACCGATGGCGCTAAACCGGAACGTAAACAACATACTCATCAGAATGGCAACAGGCCGAGAGGTAATAATTTCAATAAGAACAAAAGACGCAGGAATAACAGTGACAACAACAAAAGGTTCGAACGCCCTGCACATCACGTTTAAATAAATAAGGTAAGCCCTGAGAGTAATTTATATACTTTCAGGGTTTTATTTTCGTACACATTACATATTCACCCCTGTTCAATATAACACCATGCACAAAGAAAAATCACTGACCGTATATAGCTGTAGCGCTTGCTCAGAAGTTGAAGTTAAAACCAGTACACCTAAAATACGCGGATGCAAAAAAGCATCGATGCACATGTGGGTTACCCTTGGCGAAAAAGGCCTTAATAAATTTGTGTGCGAAAACTGTAAGGTGAAAGTAAATACTACCGATGTGCCTGCATTAAATGGCTGTGCTGTTGGCGGAACACATAACTGGAGAAAGGTTTAGGTTACTTGCTTTTCATCCTCTCCTCCATCTGCATTTGAATCTTCTTCTTAGCAGCTTCCCATTCGGTATCAATAATACTGAAGAAGGCACTGTTTCTCACATAGCCATTGTCAAGTATTCTTTCTTTACGGAATATACCTTCAAACTGGCCCCCTATTTTTTGAATAGCTGTGCGCGAACGAATATTACGCTCATCGGTCTTTAACTGCACACGGTTTGTTTTCAATACTTCAAAACAAAATGTCATCAGCAATAATTTGCATTCAAAATTTATGGCAGTGCCCCAATAGTCGCGTATTATCCATGTAAAACCAATTTCAAGTTTTTTGTCCTTAGGTACTATATCTAAAAACCGTGTAGAGCCAATAAACTTTTTAGTCTGTTTGTGTTGTATTACAAATGGGTAATGATTTCCTTTTTCTCTTTCTTCCAGTGCTGTATTATATAAAGCATTGAACTTTTCCCGCTCTGATCCATCACTGGGTATAAACTCCCACAGTTTTTTATCAGCTGCTGCCAGGTACAACTCATCAAAATTCTCTTTTCCCAATGGTATAAGGTCAACCAGTGTTCCCTTAAGTATTGTTGGGTGCTTTATCCAGTGTTCAGCCATAAGTATTTTAAATAATTGTCGTCAAATGTACTAAACCCATAGTTTTGTTAATTAATGCTAAAATCGGGAACTTAAAACATACAACACCGTAAATTGTTCTATAAACCCCAACGCATGAAAACCTCAACATACCTCGCCGTTTTTTTATTGCTCGGAAAAATGGCAACCGCACAAGACACTATTGTGCAAACCGATGGCACCAGAATAATTGCAGTTGTGCAGGAAATAGGAACTTCGGAAATTAAATACAAGAAATTTGCCAATAAAGAAACAAGCCCTATATACGATATTGAAAAATATAAAGTAGCCCGCATACATTATGCTGATGGTTTAACAGATTTTTTCCCTGCTCCATTACCACCACTAGCAGTTACCCAGTATACCCCGGCTACATATACCACTGATCCCGGTACAGTTACAACTCCTTTAAGTAGCATTAGTGGTGCAACAATGTATCTTGGTGCACTGGTATCACCCATTAGTCCGTACGACGGAACAGCTATTAATAATTACTGGAACAACCGCTTTGCCGGTGAAGGACCGGGTACTACAAAACTTAATACAGGTTTTACTCAAATGTATAATTTCTTTATGGGTGGCTCCTTAGTATTTAATAAGCAAAACAACTGGACCTACGAGTTTCAGTTTGAAACCATGTCAGCTAACGCTATACATGATACATCGAACTTTGCCGATGGTGCATCAGGTAACCTGTCCATCTCTTATTTTTCACTGAATGATGCCCTGCAATATTTACGAGGAACAGATACATCGAACCGCTTGCAGATTGGTGGTGAATTAAGCTGGGATATTGGAATAATAACGGGCACCGAGCACGATGTATTTGTAAATAACTATGGTTACCAGAATAATTCCGGTTTCGATTACGATGCCATGCAAATGGGCTGGCACATTGCCGCAGTGGCGAAGTACTTTGTAGGTAAATCGAAAAACCTGGGCTTTGAAGCTAAACTTGGTTACAGAAGCATGAATGTAAATCCGGGTAATGAATTTGGTGACGATGCAAACAATTCAGGTGCGCCTATAAACTTTAGCGGAGCCATGTTCAGCCTGGGTTTGGTTGTACAGTTTAAGGCACATGCAACGGTTTGCGTGAACGGATATGAATACTATAATGGTTATTGATACTCTAATAGATCATTAGTGACAGTGTGCATTGTATTTAGTACCACTTGTAATTAATAATACTTCAATTCCGTTTCTTTAGATACTGACAATTTCTTTTCATTACATGAAAACAAGTACCGCTTAAGAAAATCCGTATTTTTTAAACACTTCTAGTTTCCCTGCTTCCGTTTTTGGAGAATTCGGATGGAATATAACCACCTTAGAGAGGTCCAAAGGCACAATATCATTCCTCCAGAATAAAGCAGGAGAAAGCGCTCTTATGTTCATCCCTTGCGCTTCTATAATACCATCAAATGTTTTTGCTGACTGGTCTTTAAAGTAACTTTTAGTATCTTCTATCTCGTTATTAAACGAAATATATTGCTCATTACCACCAGAAATATCCCATTGAATATTGCTTTCCCAGAGCGCTACATTCAATGCGATCTGATCATCATAAGTAATTCTCTGTATATCTATGACTTTATTTATAAAACCTATAGCTTTTTTGTTCGCTCTGAACCAAAAACATCCGCCACAAGCTGCAAAACCCCATATTTCTGCTATTTGAGGAGGGAAATATACAATCCGTTGAAACGCAACATCCGCATTTTCAAAATATTCAGCAGATGGTTTCATTAATAATAACGCATCAATATCGATCAATAAAACATTATACCCCAGTTCTACTAATAATTTTACAAATGGAAATTTCAAAACTGATATCGCCAGTCCTTTCTCAGTAAAACCCGTAGGGCTTGTAAACTTATTTTTTTTATCATCATGATTCTTTAATATAACTTTACAATTAGGAACATTCATGGAATCTAAAAACAGGCCTGTTTCAACATCTCCGGCAATTACAATGTATTGTTTCACTTCTACCAGGCTCAGCATAGAAAGCCATAGCTTAGCCACCCCTAAATATTCCTTTGTTACCAATGTAACTACTATATCTTCTGACTTGCTATAAGTATCAATAAGCTTTCGAAGTGTATTTATGTCAAGAACCCCAGCCAAGGTATCTAATACTTCAGTCAAACTAATAAGTTCAGCAGGCCATTCATACCCTCTTATGCATGCCAACCGCATATCATCATATTTCATTGAATTCAATATATTAACATAACAAATATCTGTTATAAATTATCATTCGTGCCATAAACCATATAGTTCCAATTATATTGCAATCGCTCCCTCAACGTAGCATATTTTCTTTCATTGGTTTTAGGAAATGAAACTTCCCTTACAGGAATATTAAGGAACCGGCATACGATAGGTATATCAATACCTTTATCAATATTTATTGTCAACAGGTCATTGGGCCTGTCCTTAAAATAATCTTTCACTTCATTGTGAAAGTCGTCATACTTGCGGGACAGTATTCTTTTATTGTACCTGCTTGTATGATAAAACTTCTTATGATATTCATGTATCCCGGGCGCCCAATTCCATATAACCATACCATGGGTGAACATCCATTTCATAGACTCCAACCAGGTTTTCTTATCGCGAGTGGTAAGTATGAATTTGCTTCCCGGGTATTTTTTATCAAGTTGCTTATATAGCATAGGAACAGGGCTATCATTAAGCATTTGCAAGTCTTCAGGAATATTCCAATCAGGGTCAGCGATCAGTTCACCAAAAAAGTGCCTGCTCTTGAAACCCAAAGCCTCCATCAACTGAAACAGTGAGGTTGTACCTGTTCGGGACATACCGATACCGAAAATTTTACTTTTCACTTAATAGAGTTTTATTTTGCGCTTCAAAGGTAGGATTTGTTTTATTTTATATTTGCAGAAATTTCACACAATAGAATATGAAAAATATAGCGGTAATTGGTTCAGGCACAATGGGCAACGGAATAGCACACACATTTGCACAATGCGGGTATAGTGTTGCACTTATAGATATATCGGCCGATGCATTAGCAAAAGCAATGGCAACCATTGGCAAAAACCTCGACAGGATGGTAACCAAAGGCACCATTACCGAACAGGACAAAGCCAATACACTTAAAAACATAACCACACATACCGAACTCGCAAAAGGCGTTAGCGGTGCAAACCTGGTGGTAGAAGCTGCTACTGAAAACCCTGAAATTAAGTTCAAGCTTTTCCGCGACCTCGATAGCCTTTGTGCACCAGATACTATTTTAGCAAGTAATACTTCGTCTATATCCATCACAAAAATTGCTGCACAAACCACACGTGCCGATAAAGTAATTGGCATGCACTTTATGAATCCTGTGCCGGTTATGAAACTAGTGGAGGTTATTCGTGGCTACAATACATCGGATGCTGTTACCGCACTTATAATGGACTTATCGAAAAAGCTTGGCAAAATACCTACCGAGGTAAACGACTACCCTGGCTTTGTGGCTAACCGCATACTTATGCCTATGATAAACGAAGCTATTTATGCCTTGTTTGAAGGCGTGGGTGGTGTAAGTGAAATTGATACGGTTATGAAACTGGGTATGGCTCACCCTATGGGGCCGCTGCAGTTGGCCGATTTTATTGGCTTAGATGTTTGTCTGTCTATTTTACGTGTATTGCACGATGGCCTAGGTAATCCTAAATATGCACCTTGCCCTTTACTGGTAAACATGGTAACGGCTGGTGACTTAGGTGTAAAATCGGGTATTGGTTTTTATAAATACACTGCCGGTTCAAAGGACTTAGTGCTGGCTCCAAGGTTTGCGTAAACACGTAATGCGTTATTTAGTTTTTACTACCTTCCTACTCTTCTCTGCATGGATTCATGCGCAGCAAGTATTATCCTATCCGGGTAAAGCATTTACATACACCTTGTATATTGATACCAGCCAATGCAAAACCAATAGCCAATTGATAGTTGATTCAATTGTAGTTGCAACTAAGGCCGGTAAAAAAAAGGTGCAGGTAATAAAACCAAGCAATGCTGATGGTAATGGTATACCATGCAATGGCGATCTTTTAAAGAACGGCGAATTTTTAATAACAGACGCTAACTTCGACGATCATGAAGACATATTGCTGATGCAGTTTTTACCTGCTGCACCCAACATTCCTTATTATTATTGGATATATAATCCTGCAAGCAAAAAGTTTATTGAAGACACCGCGCTGGAAAACATTACCTCACCGCAATTCGATTCAGTGAAACATCAAATAACATCTTTCTGGCGGAATGGTTGCTGCGACCATGGGACAGATACATATAGCTATGTGAATAATAAAGCAGCACTAATACAGCAAGTAGAAGACGTAGCCGACCCTAACGGAACTGCACCTGACACACTTATTGAAAGAAAGGTAATTGCCGGTAAATTAACCGAAGTTTCCCGTAAAGCTCAGAAGAAATAAGAGTTTAATCAGCCGGTGTAAATGTAAGCGCTACCTGCATTGCTTTAATTGCTGAGGCACTATCGGCAATCGGGTCTAATGAAGTTTTACCAACACCAGTTATCTCGTATTGTTTGCTCTTGCCCTTTATAACTACAATAAAATTATAGCCTTTATCTTCCGTTCCACCTATTTCTTTTGAATAGTAATACAAAAAACTATTCGGCTTTACTTCTACTCTTCTGTACTTACCCCAGAATTCAAGGTCTTTCTTTGTTTTAGAAACAAGGGTATCAAACACACCAAGCGCAGGCATAACACGTATCCCCAGGTTTTCGCCAATATCTACTCCAATACCTTCAAGTGTAACATTCTTTGATGCATTGTTAGGGTCGTCGGTAGTTAGTGTACTGGGGAAAACATGCAGGCTGCCTTTATAGGTAATAGTTCCATGCACATCTTTACTTTCTAACTTGGTAACATCACTCGATACAGCTGGGGCTGTTGCAGCCGGTTGTTGTTGATTATTACAAGACACTAATAATACACTTGCTGCAATACTGCAAATTAAAATGCGTTTCATCATTCTTCTTTTAAAGATTAGTAAACTACACGGGGGAATTGTAAAAGTACATTGTTTTTGGGTAAGAACCAATGGTGCATTACATCTATCAAAATTGCTATTTTTGTTTAGGAACAAAACAGATATACCTCTGCTATGAACGAACAGGAGAAAGCCCAGATACATGAAGAAGTAAAAGCCGATATACTTGAAAGAGAAAAGGCTGACAAGAAAAAAGATAAATGGTTAAACTATCTTTCTATTTCAACTATACTTATTGCGCTATGTGCAACCTTATCGTCATATAACGGAGGAAATGCGGGAGGAAAATCAACCATGTCGCAGATAAAAGCCAGTGACCTGTGGGCGCAGTATCAAAGTAAAAGTATTAAACAGTATTTGTACGAAATACAAATAGATAACCTAAATACATCGCTACTTACTATTCCTGCCGGAGCAGCTTACGACAGCATAAAGAAACACATAAACGGGTATAGCGAGAATATTGCTAAATACAAAACTGATAAGGAGGAGATTAGCAAAAATGCAAAGCAATTAGAGGCTATAAGAGATGAATCCTCGAAACATGGAGGCGCTTTTGGCCTGGCAGTGCTGTTCCTTGAAATATCAATACTGCTCTCCTCTATTGCCGCACTGATAAAGAAAAAATTGTTGTGGTATATCAGTATGCTCCCCGGCCTTGTGGGGATTATTTATTTTATAAACGGATTCTTGCTGTTTTTTTAAAATCGATAAACAATTAACGTTCTATCACCAGCTTACCTGATTTTATAAGTACATTATTCTTATCTGTAATTCTATATAGGTAAAGCCCTGCTGGCTGATCATTTAGGTTAATGTTGAATTTTGAATGCTGAATGTTTAATGAGTTTGAATACACTTTCTCTCCAATCATATTATACACTTCAACTAATGTCTGACGACTGATACCTGAGGACTGAATGGTGAACACACCATTCGACGGATTAGGATAGATAGTAATGTTATAGTGTTCATTCAAATTATTTAACGATGTTGGACCACCATGTACCAGCTTTTTTGTGTTCGACTTGGCATTGGTGTAAGCACCCGGGCCACCTTTGCCTTTTCCGTGTTCTATTACTTGTGTTGGGTTACAACCGGTAACATTTGAAACACCTATTGTGTAGTAAACCGGGTTGGTCGTAATTAAAGGTTTTGTGTCGGTATAGGTAAGTACATTGCTGGCTACGGAATCATACAAGGCAAAAACATTCATAACTGTATCGCGGTATATGTAATAGTAACTACCAAAGGTACCCTGATATGCCGCCCAGTTCAATACAACATTCGAACCATTGTCTGTGGCTGTTACATATATAGAATTTATTGGCGGGCTCAATGGCGATTCATTTCCGCATGAATCAACTTCCGATACTTCGTAATCGTAACCCGATGTAGCCGTATTGCTTACCGAATCGGTAAATATGGTAGAGAACCCTACACAAAAGCGCTCCCTTAATTGGTACGTTGTGCCACTCGATGGCTTACGATAAAGGTAATATGATTGTATATGGCTTTCGGTTGTTTTGTTCCACATTATGGTTGTCTTTTGTATAGTATCTACGGTTACTAAACATACGGAAACGCCTGCAGGTAATGATTGTGGCACTGTTACCGCCGCAACACCTATGCAACCACCGTTGTCAGTCACAGTTACATAATAAGTTCCGCCTGTTACCCCAGCCAGAGTTTGCGTTGTTTCATTATTGCTCCACAAAAAGGTATAAGGTCCTGTTCCACTGCTATCGGCCACCGTAGCCGAGCCCATAGTACCTAGCACACAATTGTAAGGCGTTGTTGCCGTAACATAAGGTGCAGGATTCTTAGTGCTATTCACCAGTGCGGCTGCAGAATCTTTGCATCCGTTATGATCGGTTACCACCACATTATAATAACCTGCACTAATGTTACTCATACCTGTGGTTGTACTTGTTGCAGCTCCATTCCAGCTGTATGAGTATGGAGTTACCCCACCACTTGCACTCGCCGATACACTGCCATTGTTAGCCGCACAAGTTGCATTGGAAGTTACCGGGTTTATACTTAAAGCGGCTGGTTGAGAAACAATAATATTCGGTGTAGTAGTAATACACCCGTTGCCATCACGTACTGCACATACATATTCACCCGCTGTTATATTTGGTAAGGAAGCATTAATATTAATAGTACCGCCCGGGCATAAATATTGGCTGCTTACCGGGGCGCCCACCTGGCTCCAGAAACAACTATATGGTTTAACACCCGTTACGGTAAGGTTTATTGCGCCATTGGTATCGCCAAAACATTTTACATTGGTAACATTAACAATTACCGAAGGGCCACTTGAATCGCTTATAGTTGCCGTGGTTGTAGAAGAGCAATTATTTGAATCGTAAACGGTTATCTGGTAAACCCCTGCTGCCATGCCACTATCTTTAGCAGAGCTTGTGCCATCGTTCCACGAAAAGGTATAGGGAGGTGTTCCACCACTTGGGTTTGCTACAGCTATACCTTTATTAGCATTACAAGGCGTGTTAGTTGTTATTACATTTACAGTAGGTGGTACACTACACTGTGCATGCACCGCATGTATGCCACCAAATAATATTGCAGCGCAAATAAGTGTTGTTGTAAGTAGATTCTTTTTCATGATAAGGATTTACAGTGGTTAAATCGAGATCAAATCTAAGAAATTTTAGCTTATTAGATCCCTTCATTAACTCTTATATTCCTCTGTGACACTATTTAAACATTTACACAGAGTACCACGGAGGAAAACTATGAGGCTCACTGAGGAAATTTCGTTACTTTGCTTTATATAATTATGTGTCATGCAAAAGAAAATATTACTCCTCGGCTCAGGCGAATTAGGTAAAGAACTTGTTATTGCTCTACAGCGTTTAGGGCAATATGTAATTGCTGTTGATAGCTATGCAGGTGCACCTGCCATGCAGGTAGCACATGCGTTCGAGGTAATAAATATGCTGGATGGAGATGCATTGGATGCCATAGTTGCCAAACACAAACCCGACCTGATAGTTCCGGAAATTGAAGCCATACGTACCGAACGCTTTTACGATTACGAAAAACAAGGCTATACCGTTATACCCAGCGCACGTGCAGCAAACTTTACCATGAACCGTAAGGCAATCCGCGACCTGGCTGCAAAAGAATTAGGCGTGCGCACAGCCAAATACCAATACGCAACTACCTTGGAAGCATTTACAAAAGCGGTTACTGAAATAGGCATACCATGTGTGGTAAAACCACTGATGAGTAGCAGCGGCAAAGGGCAGAGTGTTGTAAAAACAAAAGACGATATTGAAAAAGCATGGAACTATGCTATGGCTGGTAGCCGTGGCGATTATAAGGAAGTGATAATTGAAGAGTTTATAAAATTTCATGCAGAGATAACTTTACTAACGGTAACACAAAAAAGCGGCACAACATTGTTCTGTCCTCCGATCGGTCACAGGCAGGAACGTGGCGACTATATGGAAAGCTGGCAGCCTTGCCTTATATCTGAGAAGGACCTTAACGAAGCCCGCGATATGGCAGGCAAAGTAACCAAGGCATTAACAGGTGCAGGCATTTGGGGCGTTGAATTTTTCCTGACCGATAAGGGAGTTTACTTTTCAGAACTATCTCCGCGCCCGCACGACACAGGCATGGTAACATTAGCAGGCACACAAAACCTAAGCGAGTTTGAATTACATGCACGTGCTATTTTAGGTTTACCCATACCTGCAATTACTTTAGAAAGAACAGGGGCATCGGCCGTAATACTTGCCAGTGAAGAGGGTCAGAGACCCCTTTTTACTGGAGTTGAAAGTGTGCTGAGCGAACCCATGAGTGACATTCGCATTTTTAATAAGCCCACTACCCGCCCTTATCGCCGCATGGCTGTTGCATTGGCTTACGATAAAGTTGGTGCTGATGTTGATAAGGTAAAAGAAAGGGCTATTTCATTAGCGAAGAAAGTGAAAGTGATCTCTTCTAAATAAAGCTACTCGTAGTACTGTATCTCTCTTTTTATCATTTGTACAGGCGAGCCTTTGTAAATAGCAACTAGCTGTAGCCAGTTTCCATTTTTATCATCGCCTTTATACCGGGTTGAAAATGTGCTTTTTAAAACACCATCCTTCCCATACGTTTCCTGTTCTATATTCCTGCCTTTAGCATCGCATTCATACACAGTTTTTTCTCTAAACTCACGGCCATAATAGTGGTCCTTTTCAATCCCGTTTCCTTTATCGTCGTATTTGTAAATATCCTTTGCAAATAAGGCTGTATCAACTACAGGTGCATACCAATCGTATTCCGTTAAATTACCTTTGGCATCAAACTTATAGTAATACAAATACCTACGCTCGGTATTACTGTCCACAACAAAATTATTTGCATTGTCGTACCTGTAAATGTGGGTACCTCTCAAATCCATATCCTCTGTATTATCTGCTTTCTCAAGCACATTTCCATTTGCTGCATACTTATAAATGTACTTGTCTATTACATGCGCGCCTTTTTTATTCTCGGTTTTATCAGCGTCGAACTTATCAACCTGTATTATGTTGCCATGCGCATCATAGTCCGATACATCTACTTCAAGCAAGTTCAATACCGTGTCTGCCTTTTGAATTGACATGCTATAGGTCATCATTTTCAATAATTTCACCTTGCCAGTTAAGTGCTGGTCAATACAATCGTTGTGTTTTTTTTCTCCGTTGAACGGAAAAAGCAATAAGAAAGGATATATCAATATAAGTGCCTTCATTTGTCCTATTTATGCGAAAATAACCCTTTCAAACACATAAAACGTATTATAATAAATGCTTATATTTGATAGATATTTAGGGTAAAACGCTTTATGATAAAAGGCAGACACATTTTATTCATTCTTATTGCTGCAATACTTTTAAGTTCGTGCAGCAGCCAAAAAGCCCCTGTTGGCGGCTGGCATAAAAAAGACCACTGGTATGCGCCAAGCAACTGGCATTTGCGTTCAAAACCTGCTGGCTTTTAATCTACTTCCTTAATTTTTATTAATCTTCTTTTTGGGGTACCATTCATTTAGTTATTTTTGAGTAATCCGAACTATATAACCTCCATTATATGAAACTTAAGATATATCATGTTGATGCATTTGCCGAAAAACTTTTTTCGGGCAATCCTGCTGCTGTTTGTCCGCTCACTACATGGCTGAGCGAGGCTGAAATGAAGAACATAGCCATGGAAAACAATCTTTCTGAAACTGCGTTTTATGTGAAAGAAGGCAATAATTACGGCATACGCTGGTTCACTGCCGGTGGTGTAGAAGTTGAACTTTGTGGCCACGCCACATTAGCAACATCGCACGTGTTATTTAACCATGAAGGGCATACAGGCAATGAAATTAATTTCAATTCGCGCAGTGGTGTACTGATAGTAAAAAAACATGCCGATGGTATTACACTTAATTTCCCGACCGACAAATACGAAAGAGTAAAAACTCCGGCGGAGTTATCTATTTCGTTAAACGTTCAACCTAAGGAATGCTATAAAGGCAAAACCGACTACATGCTCGTATTTGAAACCGAAGAACAAATATTGAAACTGAAACCAAATTATACTTCTATGGCGCTTATTGAAGATGCTCGTGGTGTAATTTGCACAGCAAAGGGTAACAAAGCCGATTTTATTTCGCGCTTTTTCGGGCCACAAAGTGGTATTGATGAAGACCCTGTAACAGGCTCGGCCCATACCACTCTTACACCCTATTGGGCCAAAGTACTTGGTAAAAAAGAATTGCATGCTATTCAGCTTTCCAGCCGTAAGGGATACTTGAAATGTGTTGACCTTGGGGATAGGGTTGAAATAAGTGGCAAAGCACTGACATACCTGGTCGGAGAAATTCATATAGGCTAAACAAAAGGCTTCATACATTCTTCATTCGCCATACCTACATTGCAGGTAAATTAAGAGTTATGAAAACACTGATCCTATCATTCGCATTGCTGTTATCAATCACAGCTTCCGCCCAAAAAATCGACCTGGTAAGTGCCACACAACAATCATGGTCGGGCGGAATGGCAGGTCACCATGGCACAAATTATTGTGTTCTAATACAGTGCACCGATACTACTGTAGTACCCGATACGTTATGGGTTGGAGGATACATCTATTCAAAAATAATTATATACCCCGGAGATAGCACAGTACGGAAATACAATAAAAAACTACATGCTTACACCTATACTCTTTTTGCGTATGAAAGCTATAATGATATGCAAGAACAGTATTCGTATACAGGGAAACAACAGGCAGATGACAAAACCAAGCAACACCTGCGACATTACGATGGCGCAGCCCTCATTATATACAAATACAAAGGCAAGCACTATTCTTATATTATAAAGAAATTCACTCAGTTGCCCGGACTTTGCTATCCATGATTTCTATATTAGTAATAAGGGGTAAGGAGTAAGCGCGATTCGAAAGATTTTTAGCCTCTACTTACTTTTATTTGGGGGCGGCTTTTGTTCCCTGCTTGCCTGTATTCCTATACTCGCATCATTAGTAGCTAACCCGCGCCCGCCTTTTTGCAGTCCCCAGTCGATAGTCGTAAGTGGTTAGTGTATTTGCGTTAGGAATTATTCATTACTCTTTGTTCTTCTCCGATTCGTAATTCTTAATTTTTAATTCGTAATTGAAACGATAATATACACTATTTTTTTGTAAAAAAGAAGAGGTGGTTGATAACTACTCTATTCAGTTGATAACTAATTCCGTAACCAAAAACCGCAAAAAAAAGTATAATGTAATTGTAACGGTTGTGTGAGATTTTTCTGTGCAACAATAAAAATACTTAAGATGCAAATAATGCCTGCGTGCAAAATACTCCCTGATCATGAAAACGTATATAATGCTATTAACCGCGCTGCTATCGAATATGTGCATAGCACAAAAAGATTCGGCAGTTTGTCCACTTGAAGGAAGAACACCAAATGACCTGGCCCGCAAAGTAAACCTGCTGAAGAACAGGGATGTTGTAGCCGGGCAGGTGAACCCAGCCATTGCGCTGGACTCTATATTAAAAGGCGGTCCGGAGGATACAGGAAAATTTAAAACAACTGATTACGCTACTGTAACCGGATATGTAATGGAAGCTGAGGACATTGGACCCGAATCGTGCAATTGTTTTAGTAATGATAGCAGCAAGCAAAACCTGAGAATATACCTGGGTCAATCAGTTAATTCATGGAAAGATTCTGTTTTTGTAATAGAGGTAACGGCTAAGTACAAACAACAGCATCCTCAACTTAATGGCGATGCGCTAATAGGTCAGCAAATTACTGTAACCGGAATGATGATGTATAACTTCGAAGCAAAAAAACTAGCCCTGAACGCTAACAAAACAAGCCGCAAAACTGATAGAAAAACGGCATGGGAAATTTGCCCCGTTACTGAACTTAAAGTAAACATACTTACCGTTACCAAATAGTATATGTAAATGCACATAAAATGGTATGAACTATTTTATACATTTGCGCATCAAATATTTTTATGAAACTTATTGGTATCCTGTTATTTTCATTGCTAGTGCATATTTGTGTTGCGCAAAAGGATACAGTTAAATGCCCACCTGAAGGCAAAGGAGCAAGTGATTTAGCAAAACGGGTGAACACCTTAAAAAACCGGGACGTTACCAACGGTACCGCAAATCCTGCTATAACACCTGAAACAATACTTGCCGGCGGACCTGAAGATACAGGCGCTTTTAAAACCAGCGATTATGCAACCATAAGTGGTTATGTACTGGAGGCCGAAGATGCAGGCCCTGAATCATGTAACTGTTTCAGTAATGATTCTTCCAAACAAAATATTCATATTTATTTAGGGCAATCAGTCGCATCCTGGAAGGATTCGATATTTGTAATTCAAATAACCCCTAAGTTCAGAAAGCTTCACCCCGAAATAAATGCCGATGGCCTTATAGGGCAGAAAATTACTGTAACAGGCAGGATGATGTATAATTTCGAGTCGAAGAAATTTGCGCTGAAAGCATGTAAAACATGCCGTACCACTGATAGAAAAACAGCATGGGAAATTTGCCCGGTTACTGACCTTAAAGTATATCCTAAAACACCTAAGAAATAAGTTTATTCAAAAACCTGTACCGTAGCAGAACGCTCAACCAGGTCGTTGAACTTACCATTGTAACGCGTAGCGCGCACCATATGGTTATCTATCCAATGGTAATTACCACCACGCGGCTTACCCACCAGCAAACCATGATATTTAAACCCGTTGTCCTTTAACCATTTTTCTGTTACGTCTCTGTGTGCCTCGGTACGTGAAGTAAAAAAAGTAATAATATGTCCTTCGTCATACCATTTATTAAGGGTTGCCAATGCATCGGGATAAACCTTTGCAGTTGCCATACGTTCAGGTTCTTCGTTTGGTATATCCTCACAAACGGTGCCGTCAATATCTATCAAAAAATTCTTAATATGTTCTGGCAAAACAGGCGATACCTTTTTACCATTCTCTTCTTTATCAACCAGGTTATTCTTTTCGGCAGTCATTATTTATATAAATTAGGTTATAAAGTTATAAATGTTTCAACTGGTAATAGGCAAAAAAAAAACCTTTCAGGTAAACTGAAAGGTTTTTTTACAATACAATAACAATTTATTAATTCACACTTGTGGTGGTGGTAAGGTCACCGTTAATTGCAGCGACTACTAGAAGCCCCACAATAAGTATTATTAATATACCAAATAGGATATAACGTACAGGATGATCACTAAAATGAAAACTACCACCTCCGCTATGTTGCACCTGCGCTACTGTTTCAACGCCTTCTGTTTTACCTGAGCCAATGTATGTAGTTGAAGTAGCCGATGTTTTTGCAATAGCTTTGGTTTTAGCAGCTGCAATTAAAGAACCAAGGCTCTTTTTGTTTGATACAGGAGCAGGCATAACTTGCTTGTCGGTTGCTTTAACTGAAACGCTATTTTCAGGTGCATTGTTTGCAAGAACAGAAACCGGTGCAGGCTGAGTTTGTTGAGCAACTGCGACCTTAGCCGTTGTTTGAGCATTAGGATTTATCAATGTTGGGTTTGAAGCAACATTAGGAGTTGCAGACGGGGTATTCGCAAAATATCCCTTTGTGTACTTTCTTGCTCCGAATGAAGAAGCTGTTTGTGATGAAGAACCGCATGATGCTAACAAAACTGATGCAGCAAGCACGCCGGCAACGTAACTTAATGTTGTAATTTTCATAGTAATGAGTGTTTAAATGGTTTGAATGATTAGAATTTTGCCTACTCTTGAGTTTTTCGGCAGCCACTTCTGAGCGATTTTCTGGTTCTTGAAAGTGTAATTTAAATGGTTATTAGGTCAAATGTAAAAAAATATTATTACTACTGCAAATAAAATCAGACATTTACGCAAATTCTTAACCTTCATTTAATATGAATCGGGCAGTTTTTATAGTCTTTATTTTCCTGGTTGTTTCAGTTGGGAGAACGTCTGCACAACAAAAACTGCAATTCAGTTCATTTAAATTCAAAACCTCGTTACCACCGGCTACTTCTTCCTCAATACGCTTATATACCAATGCCCCTCTTATATTATACAAGCCTATATTGCTTCATGTTAATTACACCTTACCTAAGGCCGCCATTTTTTGCCGTATGGAAGATGCTCTATACAAACGCCTCAACTTCTGGGTAAAGTTCAGAATGGGAAGTGACGACAGGTATAGCAATTGAATAACAGCTTTTGTGGTAAGCCTTATTCATTCTAATTACTATTTTTGATGCATGATACAATGGTGCAGGTACAGATTATACACGTTGGTATTTACTTTACTGGTATTTACCCTACGCCCTACCTGTAGTTTCAGCCAGACCATTATTAAGCCTAAGGTACTAAGTAATAGCGAATGGCAGAACTATTTCAGCAAATATTACAAAGTAAAAAGTACTGAAGATGTAAAAACTGTTACCCCACAGGGCGATATCCCCTACCCTTTGGTATGGAAATATGCCGGAGATAAGGATAAGGACAAGACAGGCAGATACCTATTATATACTGTAAATGCTACTGCTGATTTTATGATAATGCCAAGTAATAATGGAGTTGGAACATATCTTTTATACTTTGACCATGCCCATCCTGAAAAAAACTGGGTAGAAATGAATTTCTTAGCCGACAGTGTATTGTGCAAACAACTTACGCATGATACATACATGTTTCAGTTTAATGACGATGGCTTTAAAATAAATGGAGACAATAGCGGTTTTAAACGATATGTTTTTGTAAGCAGTTCGGGCAAAATTGCAACCCAGTCGGTTGTGGCACATACCTGTTCAGTTAATTTAAACAGCATTGATAGTACAAAAAATATTGTTTACCTGAATGTTATTTATGCAAATGGTTCAGCATATCGAAAAAATTTCAGGCTCGATTATAAGAACTTTTTATTACGTACAGATATGAATGATGTAGAGGACCTTAACGGTAGTATTGTTATTGACGCTGTGCACTACACCGCAATTAAAAGTGTAGAAGGAACAAAATAATGGGACACGATCATACACATAATCATCATCACGGTCATAGCCACAGCATTGAGGCAAAGAATGTCAATGGTGCATTTATTACCGGTATATTCCTGAATGCGTTATTTGTAGTGGTAGAAGTTATCGTCGGGTTTTCAATCAACTCACTTTCATTACTTGCTGATGCTGGCCATAACCTGGCTGATGTTGGGGCTCTTATACTTTCACTACTTGCATTCAGGTTAATGAAATCGCAGCCCACAAAAAATTTTACCTATGGCCTAAAAAAAACATCCGTATTGGTGGCCTTATTAAATGCCATGGTTCTGCTGGTTTCTATAGGCGCGATAGTTTACGAGGCTATTCATCGCTTATTCAGGCCTGAACCCTTACCTGGTATTACCATTGCAATAGTTGCAGGTGTGGGTATTGTAATTAATGCTTCATCTGCCATGTTGTTTATGCGTAATAAAGAAAGCGACCTGAATGTAAAAAGCGCCTACCTGCACTTAATGTCGGATGCAGTTGTTTCATTAGGCCTTGTAATAGGTGGTATTATAATTTATTTCACAAACCTGTTCTGGCTCGATAGCGTATTAAGTATGGTAGTGGCAGCGGTTATACTATTCAATACCTGGAACCTGCTCAAAGAAAGCTTAAGGCTTTCGCTTGATGGTGTTCCTGCCAATATTGAAATTGAAGACATACGGAAAATGGCGCTTGGTATAAAAGGAGTACAGGACCTGCATCACATACATATTTGGGCGCTAAGCACAAACCAGAACGCGCTTACTGCACACCTTGTATTACCATTTGAAACAAGCATTGAGGAAGAAATAAAGATAAAACATGAACTGCGCCATCAACTGGAACATAAGAACATAAGCCACATTACACTGGAAACAGAACGTGGTCAGGGTGCTTGTGAAACCGAGCGTTGCGACGAGGGGCAATAAAAAACCCCGGCCGTTATAGCCAGGGTAAACCATTTCCACTATCTAACAGCTTATTCTTTTATAAATTCAGCATTAGCCACTATATGTACCTCATCGCTTAATGCAATTGACGGCATTGTTGGTGCAAGGCCAAAATCAGAACGCTTTATTGTACCTGTTACCTTAAAACCTGCTATTGTCTTTTTGTTGAACGGGTGAGCGCCTATAGCTCCCTTAGCATTCAAGGTAATGTTTTTAGTTACATCCTTAACAGTAAGTGCACCTTCAAGTTTGTAGTTCTTATCATCAACTTTTTTAAATGATGTACTCTTGAACTTGATTTCAGGGAACTGTTCTGCATTAAACATATCATCTTTTCTCAGGTGCTCATTGCGGGTTTCGTTATGAGTATCAATGCTGTTTACTTTTGCAGTAAATTCGATCTGTGCATCCGAAAGGTCTTCCTTCGGGTTTGATACAGTCACATCAAAATCCTTGAATAAACCATCTACTTCCGATACAAGCATGTGCGTAATGCTGAATCCTATTTTAGCGTGAGCCTTATCCAAAGACCATTTTTGCGCTGTCGCAACTACATTTTCCATTGTTTCCATTTTGTTTGTTTTATTTATTTATGTTATTAATTTTTAGCGTCGTTACCTGCAGGCAGGAACAAATTCTTATTCCCAATGAACATTGATATCCAGAAAAGAGCAATAAGTACTGCCGATATAGGTTTCATACCATGACCTACTTCGGTTGCCATAGCACCACCCAGGTAAGAAAGCAGTAAAAAGAAACCAATATTCTTGGTTTTAGGAATAAAGAAAAGCACCAGGAATATTACTTCCATTGCGCCAAACAATTGTATGTAAGGCCCAAAACCACCTGCCGATAATCCTTTTACCATATCAGGATTCATTGTCAGCTTCATTATTCCGCTCATAAGCACCATGGCGCCCGGTATAGCACCTATTACTATTGATAGTATTCTTTTTGTTTTTGTTGTCATCGTTTATCAGTATTAATATGTTATTAATTGAATTTGATGACGCAAACCTAAGTATATTTGGTATACAAAAGTTACCAATATACAAAAGTATACCAGTTTACTGAAATATACTCATAGAATTAACAAGGGTTTCCGGGAGTGCAACTATCTCCTTCTGAGGATGTAATAGCCACAAATGGGTTCTCTTTTTTCCATTCGGGCCATGCTGTTTTAAGCGCCGAAAGAAATTCTTCAGGCGGCTTGGCACCCGACACAGCATATTTCCGGTTAAACACAAAAAAAGGAACACCGGGTATTCCAAATGTCTTTGCTTCTTCAATATCGGCATTCACCTCAGCAGCCATCTTGTTACCGGCAAGCATTGCTTTAACATCTTCAGCCTTCAGCCCCACTTCTTCACCTAACTTAATTAGGGTGTTATGATCACTCACATTCAATCCCTGGGTAAAATATGCGAGCAGCAATCTTTCCTTCATTTTATCTTGCTGACCATGTTTAGCGGCAAAGTGGATCAATCTGTGGGCGTCAAAGGTATTGGCAGGTATAACCTTATCAAAATTATATTCCAGACCTACCTCAGCTGCTGTTTTGGTCATGTGTATGTGCAATTCCTTTGCATATTCTTCCGTCAATCCCTTTTTCTTAGCTAATAGCTGATGTATGGTTTGGCCGGGAATATATTTAGCATCAGGGTTTAACTGGTAGCTGTGCCAAATTACTTCCACTTCGTTCTTATGCTCGAATTGAGAAAGTGCTTTTTCAAATTTCCGCTTCCCTATATAACAAAACGGGCAAACCACATCTGACCATATCTCTACTTTCATTTTCAGTATAATTTATTACAAATTTACATATATTTGCTATACTTTTGTAACCAGTTACCTAAAGTATACCGTATGAAAGAGATCAATCACAGTGAGTGCACCCGCAATCTTTTACCCGTAAAAGATGCGCTTGACATACTCGGTGGCAAGTGGAAGCTACCTATTATTGTTGCCTTAACCTTTGGCAATAAGCGCTTTAAAGAAATGCAACGAGAAATAACCGGCATAACTGCTAAAATGCTTTCAAAGGAGTTGAAAGACCTTGAAGTAAACCAACTGGTAAAACGTACGGTGTATGATACTGTTCCGGTATCGGTGGAATATGAATTGACTGCATACGGTAAGTCATTGCAAAAAGTAATAGGTGAGCTGCGTACCTGGGGTGTTCAGCACCGCAAAAGACTTTTATCGAAAGCATAGTTTATGAAAAAATATTGGTCAGCGCTGTTTATAATTATTACAACAGCATTATACGCCCAACATGGTACCGATAGCCTTTCTGCAGAAAAAAAGCCGGTAAAGGTTACCATTCAGGGTACACATGTATCAATGACAATACCACAGGGTTTTAAACCTGCCAAAGATTTTATTGGTATTGAAAAAGACGATAAAACCTATATAGAAGTATTTGACCCTTACGAAAATGATTACAGTACAAGCTCTGCGGGTTTTTCGAGGCCCGGGTTTGAAAACCAGGGAATGGATGTGTTTGCTTTTAAAACACTTAATGTAGGTTTATACCTTGCCAAATATGCCGGCATGAGGAACAGCAGCGGCTACAAAAAATATGAATTGATATTTGGCGACAGCTCTTTTTCTGCTATGGTACTTGGCCATTGTTCAGTGAATGATGATGCCGTCGCCAAGGCAATAGAAAATACAATCATGTCTGTCAGCTATGATAAAAAAGTAAAAGTGAACCCATATATTCACAGCTACTTTAATATGAACGATAGTGCATCTATATTCAAATTCAGCAAAGTGTCAGATAAAATATTCAAATACTCAATGGCTGGAAAACTTAAGCTTGAAGCAGGTGAAGCCAATGTAACCATTACCCCCTTTACCCTTGATGCACCTATGACGGACAAAGAAGTAAAGAAAACCATGGAAGGCATTTATAAAAAAGATGGCATGACCGGTTTGAAAGTGAAGAATGAAAGTGATACTAAAATAAACGGGTACGATGCATACGAATCGGAGGTATATGGTAAACTAAACGGCAAGCAGACACTTATTTACCAGCTTACTGTTTCGAGCAATGGTAATGCTTTACTTATTATGGGTGTAACCAATACTGATATGGAAAACAACCTGGCTGAGTTTAAGAAACTGGCCTATACGGTAAGTTTCAAACCGGCTACCGGAAAGTAGAATAGACTCTTATGCGCAAACTACTCATTTCAATCATTCTTGTTTTACTATTCAGCCCGCAGGTTTTCGCACAAAATTTTGAAGGCACATTAGCTTATAAGGTTAGCCAGGAGGTTTTACCTAGCCTGCTTAAGTATGGAATAACAAAAGAGCAGTTGGTGCAAAAAATGAAAGAAGATGGTAGCTTTTTTGACACCAACTATATAGCATATCATAATGGATTTTTCAGGAATATAAAGAACGACTCGAAGAGAACTACTAATATTTATCGCTCGGATAGCAACAAGATATATACATTCCAGGATAGCTCGGACCTATGCAGAGTGCTCGATGCATCATATGACCTGGAAGCCAGCATGACGCATAAAGACCCTGAAATAACCATTTTAGATACTACTGTAGTTATATATAATAAGAACTGCAAAGTCGTTCATGTAAAATGGAATACAGGGTATTTCAACTATTATTACAGTGAAGGTTTTCTGCCAATGAACCCTGAAGAATACAAAACGGATACATACAACGTATGGTACAAGTATTTAAAAATTGCAAAATGCCTGCCAATACAAATTACGAGTGTTGTTAATAACACATTAATAATTACCTATACACTGGTTTCTGTTAAAAGCGAACCAATATCACCTACGGCGTTCAACATTCCGCATCTTGTATTACCTGCAGATAAATTGCCAGCAGCGCCCAACGAGGTAATAATGAAAATAGATACTAAAAAGTAGGCTTCTGATTATCTCAACTGCATATCCTTTCCGAAACGATTCATAGGGTAATGATCGGGCCGTTTATACAGGCTATCGTTATATTGAACCAGTTCCTTATACTTCATTCCCACAACTCCATGCTCTTCAAACTGTGCATCGCCACCAATGAAGCCATTTATATCTACCGCAATAAATATAGAGTCGGCGCCTCCGTCATATAAAGCCTCTTCTACGTTTACATAAAACTCCCCTCCATTCTTATCGAGAAGTTTAAACCCGTTCTTGGGTATTACGCTTAGTATGTTCTTAATGTCACCCTGCAATATATCGGCATTCACTCCATTGCAAAAAAGCCTTTGCTCTTTTATTACAAATATGTATCCGGTATTTATGGTATCCCACACATATTCAGCCGTGCAGGTAACAAATGGCCCACCCGAATCCATTGTAATACTATCGGTATGGTACATTACATATTTCACATTATCGCCATACACCGAAAAGCTTTGTTCGGATGAAGGTTTATGCGTATGCTTTTTTTGCGGCACCTTAAACGGCTTTGTTTCCTGCGCCTTTGCAGACAGCAATATACAGGTGAATAATACCGTTACTATGGAGGCGTAAAGTTTGATGGCGATAAAGTTTATGAAGTAAATTTATATAAACCTGTTGAAACAGGCATTTCTAAGCATACTAAATTACCACAAGCATTTGTTATTAACTTTGGTGCATTATGAAAACAGAAAAACTATATATATCAGCGTTGTTCGCCCTTGCCACTATTGCTGCAAGTGCACAGGATATTCCCAATGCAGGATTTGAAAACTGGAAATTTTACAAGGGTACCGACTTTGAAGCCCCCCAGGGCTGGACCACCAATGATATACTCACATATAAGATCAATCCGAAATACAAAGGGCAATCGACAAGCAAAAGCAGTGAGGCGCATTCAGGTAATTATGCGGTAAAGATGCAGGTAGTGGTCGACCATGGCGATACTGCCAACGGCTGCATTTATTCAACCTCGAGTGTAGATTCTATTATTTTGTTGGACGAAGGAAAGGCCAATGCCGGATTCAGATACTTTTTGCACGCTACCTCGTTGAATGGTAATTACAAGTTCTCTTCGTATGCCGGTAGCGCCGACTCAGCTTTTTTTGGCATTACACTTACCAGGTGGAATAAGGAAAAACACAAGCGCGATATACTTGTAAATACAATTTTCCTAATCGGTAATAATAGTAAACAATATACTCCGTTTGTTATACCCTTCAACTATCGCATACAAGAAAACCCTGATACTGCTCTTATAGTTATTGGAATACAGGGGCCACATGGCAAACAAGCCCATGAAGGTACTACCCTGTTTATAGATGATATTGGCTTTGCTGCTAAAATGCCAGTGAAAAAAGATTAAACTATATGCGGATATGGTCATTACATCCCCGTTATTTAGATGCTAAGGGCTTAGTGGCACTATGGCGTGAAACCTTACTTGCAAAACATGTGCTGGAAGGCAGAACCAAAGGGTATAAGAACCATCCGCAACTTACCAGATTCAAAGAAGCTAAGAACCCACTGCATGCTATAAACCAGTACCTGAGCGAAGTTTATGATGAAGCCACTGAACGCGGTTATACTTTCGGAAAAGACAAGGTTGACTGGAAATTCAAAAAGCAAACCTTAACAGTCACCAAGGGCCAGTTTGCTTATGAACTGGAACATTTGAGAAAGAAACTCAAGGTGCGCGATAGCAAAAAGCTTAAAGAACTCAATAAGCTAAAAACAGTAGCGCCTCATCCCTTGTTTATAATTATTAAGGGAGAAATTGAAGATTGGGAGATCGTATGATGCATATCATATGATACTCTTTTAAGCCGAATATCTTTGTTGTATCTATTAATTATACTCATATGGAACCAAAAGACAGTAATGGAACAATACTCAATGATGGAGATTCGGTTACTTTAATTAAAGACCTTAAACTAAAAGGTTCATCACAAACCTTAAAAAGAGGTACCGTAGTAAAAAAGATCAGGCTGACAAACAATGCCGATGAAATTGATTGCAGAATTAATGGCAGTGAAATTGTTCTAAGAACAGAGTTTGTTAAGAAAGCGTA
>JABCZY010000027.1 GCA_013289395.1 Bacteroidota bacterium | reverse complement strand
CTTGCTTTAGCGCTGTTTGTACCATGGTGCTAAGGTGGTTGAGTATGCTAGATGGTTTTGTAATACCTTTTTCGAGAACAATCTGGTTAAGCAGGTTATGGCCAATCATACTCATGAGTGCGCCCGGCACACCATGGCCGGTACAATCAGCCGCAACCATTATAAATTTATCACCTTGCTCGCCAAACCAGTAAAAATCGCCACTTACTATGTCCTTAGGTAAGTATAGTATAAAAGATTCAGGCAGGAAATGCTTTATTTCATCAAGCGGAGGTAGTATAGCTTGCTGAATGCGTTTTGCATATTGAATGCTGCTGGTAATGTCACGGTTCTTTTCAGCAAGTTCATGTGTACGTTGTTCAACCTTAGCTTCCAGTTGTTTTTTCTCTTTTTCAATCCGTGCTGTGCGATATTTTATGAATGCAAAAACACTTGCAAATATTAAAACAATACATAAGGCATAAAACCAGTTTGTTTTCCAGAATGGCGGTACAATGTTTATGTAAATAGCTGAGCCAACGGGGCTCCAAACCCCATCGTTATTCGATGCTTTTACCCTGAATACATAATGGCCCGGCGGCAGTTGAACATAGTTTGCCCAATGCCTGTTTGTAGGTAATGACCATTCGGCATCAGCTCCTTCAAGAATGTATTTATACCTGTTCTTGGTGGGCATTTCATAATCAAGTCCAATGAACGAAAAGGAAAGGGTGTTCTTTTGCCATGGTAATTCCATGTATTTTTTTTCCGAGGCAAGTGTATCCATTGGAAATTCTTTTCCGAATAGCTCACACGCAGTTATACTTACTGGTGGTTCATGCAAGTTACCTATCACCTTTTCAGGTACAAAACCTACGATACCATTTACACTGCCAAAGAACATTTTGCCATCAGGTGTTTCCAGGTATGCTCCCTGGTTAAATTCATCGGCCGGCAAACCATTGCCCTCATCGTAATTTTTAAAAGCACTGCCTGCTTCATTTGGAATATTCGGGTTGAACTTTGAAATACCTTTATTTGTACTTATCCACAGGTTGCCTTCCTTATCTGGAAGAATGCTGTAGATGTAATCGTTAGGTAAACCTTCTTTAGTAAAGTAGTGTACAAACGTATGTTCTTTGATACTATACTTATTAAGCCCTATACCAGTACCTATCCACAAGTTGCCTTGCTTATCTTCATACGCACAGTTAACAGAGTTTGAGGATAGTGAATTATTGCCGCTTGATTTTTTAATGACGGTGATTTTTTTATCAGTACCATAACAATCAATACCACCGCCATCAGTACATATCCACATATTGTTTTCAGCATCTTCAAAAAAACTATAAACCCTGTTATCACTAAGCCCGTTGTTTACAGAAACTCTGTCCAGTGTTCTATATTTCTCGTCATAAATAAATACTCCTTTATCATATGTTCCTATCCATATCTTTCCCGAACGATCTTCGTGCAAGCAGGTTACAGTTGTCTTTACAAGGGCTGGATTGAGGCTGTCAACACGCACAATTTTTTCAGTCAACAAATTGTATTCCAGTACTCCACTTCCCCAGGTTCCAATCCACAAATTATCTTTTCTGTCAATGCATAACGACAGAATGGAAATATTGTCCATGGCTTTATTCAGGGCCTCATCTTTTGAATACGTATGAGTTGTTTCGTCATAGGTTCTTAATCCGGAACCACTTGTACCTATCCATAACCGACCTCCCGCATCACGCGCAATTGCCATTACAGCATTGGCATTAAGATGAGCAGTATCCTTGTATACAGTAAAATTTCTTTTTTCAGGTAAATAATAGCTTACCCCATTATTAGTGCCAACCCATAATATATTGTCAACACTTGCATATAAGCAGTTGCAGAAATCCTCATTAAAACCGGTTGCATTTGTTTTATGAATTCGTTTGTATGAAATATAAATGCGCTGGGCTTCCTCAAACTTGTACAATCCTTCCCCATTATTTCCGGCCACCCATATATCGCCTGCTTTGTCTTTGGTTATGGCAAAAATTACTTTCGGGTCTTTTGCATGCAAGGTATCAATTGACGGGGTATAGTAACTTATAAATTCTTTGTTCATCAGTTTCAGCGCTTCAACGCCGCTTCCCTTTGTTCCTATTAATAATTCATCTTTTTCTTTCTGGTAATAAACTGAAGTCACATTATTTATGAATGTTAACTTTAAATGCGAAACATAATTTTCAGATTTCCCATTTTTTTTGTCAACTGAGTAAATGCCACCGCCCAGGCTTCCTACCCACAATTTCCCTGCAGAATCTTCTGTAATTGATGAAACATACACAAATGCCCCTGCAGAAGTGTCTTTTAGAGGGAGTGGGTACGTTGTAAATTTTTTAGTGTGGTAATCGTATTTACAAATGCTGTTATACTCGGTACCTACCCATATATTCCCTTCATTATCTTGAAATAAAGCGTGAATATTATTATTACCCTTATGAAATGAATTGACCTGAGAATAATTAACGATCTTACCTGTATAAAGGTTCAAAGTGCTCAGGCCAGCATCAGTACCTATCCATAATATACCCTGTTTGTCTTCAAGCAAACAATTAATATCATTAGAGACAAGTGAGTTTGAGTCGACCGGGTTATTTTTAATAATAGTTATACTGTTCCCATCGAACCGGTTCAGCCCGTCTTGCGTGCCAAACCACATAAACCCCCTATTATCTTGTATTATACAATTAACCAGACCTTGTGAAAGGCCATCTTCGGCGGTAATATTACGTATACGGAACTGTGGTTGTGCCAAAACACTTTGCTGTACAAAAAGCAAAGCAAATAGGATAAGTAAAAGAAAATGGCAGTTTCTTATTCTAAACATCCGGACAGGTTAATTGCAGTAAAAATAAACAAACAATTTTCATTCCATTGTAAATAAACAGCGGAAAATCAGTATAAATGCAAAATAACGTACTTTTGCAGCAAAGACCATACATGCTGTCGTTGCACCTTTTTTTTGAAAGTATAACCTTTGCATTTAAGGCATTGGTGCAAAATAAATTACGCAGTATTTTATCATTGCTTGGTATTACTATAGGCATATTTTCAATAATTGCAGTTTTTACGTTTATCGACTCTTTTCAAATGAGCCTGCAAAAAGATGTGAATAATCTGGGCAGTAATGTAATTTATGTTGAAAAATGGCCATGGACCTTTAGTAAGGATTATCCTTGGTGGAAGTATTGGGACCGACCTCAACCCACAATGAATGAAAAAGACTTTATTGAAAAGAAATGTAAAACGGCAGAATCAGTTGCGTTTACTTTTGGCACCAATTCTACGGTTGAGTATTTCAACAGTTCGGTTGATAATGTAAGTGTGAACGGTATTTCAGATGATTATAATAAGGTTGTAAATTGGGTGCAGATCAATAATGGCAGGTATTTTACACCTAATGAGTTCAGCAGTGGCAGTAATGTTGCAATTATAGGATGCGATGTGGCATCGGGTTTATTTGCAAACCAGGAACCTATTGGCAAGTATATTAAAGTACTGGGCCGAAAGGTGTTGGTTGTTGCGGTTATGAAAAAGCAAGGCGAGAGTAAGTTAAGTGATATTAATATGGATGTATCAGTATTGCTACCTGCGAACTTTGAACGTACCTTGTTAGATATGCGCAACCGCTGGATGCAAAAAGTAATATTGGTAAAAGCCAGGACTGGTGTAAGTAACGAGCAACTTATAAGTGAATTAAAAGGGGTAATGAGATCGGTAAGGGAATTGAAGCCTGAGCAGGAAGACAACTTTGCCCTGAACGAATCGAGCATGGTTAGCAAGAACTTTACTTCATTATTTGATATTGTTGCCGTAATAGGATGGGTTATTGGAGGTTTTTCTATACTGGTTGGTGGTATTGGTATTGCCAATATTATGTTTGTTTCGGTAAAAGAAAGAACATCGCTTATAGGTATTCAGAAGTCGTTAGGCGCTAAGAACTATTTTATACTTCTTCAATTTATTACCGAAGCTATATTGCTTTCGCTTATTGGTGGATTGCTTGGTATTTCTGTTGATGGTATTTTTGTTTTGATAGGTAATTCGTTTGATATGGGCCTTGTACTTTCATTAAGCAACATAATGCTGGGTATTACAATCTCCATTCTTATAGGGTTAATTTCAGGATTCATTCCAGCATATACAGCTTCACAGCTTGATCCGGTAGAGGCAATTCGTTCAACATATTAAATAAGCTATGGTAGGATATTCTACAAAACGGCCAATATTGATCAGCATTCTTACTGTAATGGGCTGGATAATGGTTATTTTTAATTTCCTTATTGCGTTTTCTCCGGCGATAAAGAAAATAGGGGAATTCTATCCTGCATTATATAGCCTTGTTATGTGCCTCCAGTTTATTGCTTTTGTAGGCATTTGGTATATGAAGAGGTGGGGGCTTGAACTATTTATTGCAAGCTTTTTTGCAAGAGATATTCTGGCTGTGTTGATGGGCGATTTCAGTAACCCAGGCGGAATGTTTCTCTTTTCGTTTACCTTATCCGTACTGATTATAATAGTTATGCTTTTCTATTATAAAAGAATGGACCTGAACTTATAGGTCAGGTTAACAAATTCAAAACAGATTTTTACTTATTGCTTGATAAACTTCTGGTAGAAAGTTTTTTGAGCATTACTAATCTTGATCAGGTACATACCTTGCGCAAGCGTTGCGGTAGCAATCTGGTAATCATTCACTCCTTCCTGTACCTCATTAATAGTGTATGCCTGGATGATCTTACCTGAAATATCGGTAATAGTTATAGAAACAGGATCAGGGCTTTGTGTGCTGTAACGTAAGGTCATATCTCCTGCAGTCGGGTTAGGGAATATGTTAACTGAATACTTACCAGGAATATTGATGGGCTGCATGGACGAATAGAAATTTGTGCCATCAAAGTCGGTTTGTTTCAACCGGTAATAAGAAATGCCTGCATATGGGCTTTCGTCATCGCCACTATAGAACATAAATTCATTGGTGGTACCCGCACCCGGGGTAGTCATAACGGTTGTCCAATCTATTCCATTTGCCGATTTTTCAACTGTAAACAGTTTATTATTTATTTGCGAAGCAACTGACCAGTAAATTACAACAGTTCCTGTTGCTTCTTCATATTCAACCTGGAAAGAGGTTAAAGTGATTGGCAACACACTGGTGCAAAGGTTTGTGGTAGGATTACACCTGTCCTGACCTACCCAAGGATAAATGTCATAAGCCTGTGTATTATCTCGTGCTATAAACTCACCTACTAAGGTTTGGGTCATCATACATAAAACGTAGTTTGTGTTGCAACCAAGGCCCGATACAGCGAAATTATTGATATTACCGCAACCATAAATACCATTCATAGTACCACCATAGAGTGCCCAATCTCCCCAATAAACAGTATAAGGTGATGCATTACGTCCGCCCGTGCCATACCAAGTACAATTCGATGGTCCGGCGCTTCCGTTACCATACAAAAGATAAGTTGCATAAGCCTGTAGATTTGCTGTAACCTCTGTACTTGTACTGTTTGTGGAAAATGAATAGCAATACTGGGTAACATAACCTGAACCAATTACACCACCCTGTATGGTTCCCATGCCTTCTGCTGTTGCTGTTGATTGGTAGGTTGTTCCGCTGCTTCCAATATTACTGCCACCGGCAGGATAAAAACCGGCAGGATATGTTGCAGAACTGCTGCTGAAATTTATACCTGTAGCTAATGCACCAAAACATGGTATGCAACTGCTACTTAAGTTATTATTACCACCTGGGCAAGCGGTACATGAGTTTATATCTCCACCTGAAGAACATGAGTTACCTGTAAGTAAAACATAAGGAATAGCTACCGGATTTTCAATAGCTGATGCACTTACCGGATAACCTGTTTTTACTGAATAAGATGTTGCAGCTGCAGATACTTGCCCTTTACCTGTAGCCGGCAGTGGGTTGGTTAATGTATACGTAGCGGGTAAACCTGTAGATACCGATATCTGGAAAGCATCACCATCACCTGCTTCAGGATATCCAACCTGTATGTAATAGGTGCCATTTGGCAAATTATTTACTGCCACTGAGTACTTTGTAAATGCAGGTTGTACTTGTTGAACACTATTGTTGCTTCCGCAGTTATTCTGAGCAAGGAAGTTGTTATATCCTACTTCTTCATTATCCATACACGTCATTGGTGCACATGTACACGAAGCACAACCTGATGCTGGTCGGGTAGGTGTACTCCAAACTGACAAACCGTGATAATATTCCCTCACACCGCCTGAAGTGGCGCCTGATTGGTCGTTCATATTAATAAAGAAGGGTCCGGTTCCGGTAGCAGCTGTTACAGAAAAAGAGTACCAAACGGTTGTGCTAATAGAAGGTTGTGATCCGAATCCCTGGCAATCTACATTTTCATTTGCTTCAAGCGTGGCAGCATTATTAGTACCCGAAGTAAAGGTAGGCGCATTAGTTGCTTGTATGGCAATAGGGGTGGCACAGTTAAAGTTATCATTGGTACCCGTTGGGGCAGTTAATACAACAGTAGCTGTAGCAATACAACCATTATGGTCGGTAACCGTACATGTATAGGTTCCGGCAGCCATTGTTGAAGGGCTTGCAGTTAAGGGTCCGGTAACTCCTGTTGTAGGGCTCCAGCTATATGTATAAGGTGCAGTTCCATTTACACCGGTTCCAGTTGCACTTCCATCTGTTGTTCCACAGCCTGATGGGTTTGTAGAAGATGAAATGCTGGCTGTTAATGGTACACCTCCTGTAATAGTATAATTGACAGTAGTGGTGCAATTATTCGCATCGGTTACTGTACAAGTATATGAACCTGGAATTAATCCTGAATATGTTGTTGTTGTACCTCCTGTATATCCAACCGGTGCCCAGCTATAGCTATAAGGAGATGTTCCGCCTGCTGCAGCAATGGTAATACTTCCGTTTGTAAAACAGCCTGATGCCATGGTATGAGCTGTAACACTTGCTGATAAAGCAGCTGCAGGCCCTGTAATAGTAGCTGAAGCGGTGGTAGAGCAACCATCTGCATCATGAACTGTGCAGGTATATGAACCGGCTGCAAGGCCGCTGGCTGTAGCTGTTGTCTGTACCGGCGCACTGTTCCATGAATAGGTATAAGTTGGAGTACCGTTTGTAGCAGAAACTGAAACAGAACCAGTTCCACCAAAACATGAAATATTAGTTGAGGTTGCACTTGCAGCTAAAAGAATTGTTGGCCCTGTGATTGTTGTTGTTACCGTTCCCTGGCATCCTTTACTATCAGTAATTGTACAAGTATAAGTACCTGAAGCCATAGTTGTTGGTGAGGCAGTATTTGGTCCGGTAACTCCTGTAGTTGGTGTCCAGGCGTATGTGTACCCAGGTGTTCCACCAGAACCCGTTGCAGTTACTCTACCTGCTGTTAATGTACAGGTATTATTAGTTTGGGCAGAAAGTGTAGCAGTAGGTGCTGAGGTATTGAACGTAACCGTTACTGAGCCGTTACCTGTATTCGTTGCAGAAGTAGCTCCTGCAGTTCCATTTACGTATGATGAACCGCCGCCGCCGCCGCCGCCTGCACCACCTGTACCGGTTCCACCTGCGCCGCCGCCATATCCACCACCACCTGCACCATCGTCATATGCGCCGCCGCCGCCGCCGCCCCAAGCTCCGTTCACACTTGCTACGTATCCTGCACCACCACCGAAACCATTTGCTTTATCGGCACCACCATACATGCCACTCCCCGAAATTGCCCCATTTGCCCCATTAGCAGTCCACCCGGCACCACCGGCACCATTATCTTTTGAACCATTGTTGGCAGTACCACCCGCAGTACCACCGGCCCCGTTTGTTGTTGTACCAGCTGCGCTTCCGGCTGTTCCGGAATAACTGGTTCCGCCACCTCCACCTGCTACTACGTATAAAATACTGGCTGTATTATCCCAAACATAAGTTCCACCACCACCACCGCCGCCATAGCTACCGGTATTATCCCATCCACCTGTGCCACCTGTTACAATGTCAAGAACATCTCCACCTGTAACAGTAACAGTTCCTGTTATACTGGCACCATTACCCCCTAACACTTTACTGCCGCCCGTGTTGCCTGCACCACCCGCACCACCAACCGCAGTTATTGTAAGTGTTGATATACATGCCGGTAAAGTAACAGATTGAATAGAAGCAGAGTAATTGAATGTAAGTGTAACCCCAATATTTACAGTTGTTGTTGCAGTACATCCATTCGCATCGGTAACGGTGCATGTGTATGTACCTGCAGGTAAAGCCGAATATGTTGCAGTTGTAGCGCCTGTATATCCTGTTGGGGTCCAGCTATATGTATATGGTGAAGTACCGCCACCACCAGCTGCTGTAGCGCTTCCGGTGGTACCACCAATTGAAGTAACATTTGTAGAAGAAGAAATACTTGCTGTAACCGCTGCAGATTGAGTTATTGTAACAGTCGCAGTTGAGGTACATCCATTCGCATCAGTAACTGTGCATGTATATGAACCAGCTGGTAAAGCTGAATAGGTTGGTGTAGTTGCACCTGTATGTCCTGTAGGTGTCCAGCTATATGTATAAGGACCTGTTCCACTTGTAACCGCTGCAGTAGCATAGCCAGTGCTTGTGCCATTACAGGTCACATTACCCTGAGCAGAAATACTTGCTGTTGGGCCACTGGTTTTATAAGCTATAGTTGCAGAACCATTACCCGTATTTGTTGCAGAAGTAGCTCCTGCAGTTCCATTTACATATGAAGAACCACCGCCGCCGCCGCCTGCTGCAGAAAGACCATTACCACTTCCACCCGCTCCACCGCCATATCCGCCACCGCCTGCTCCATCGTCGTATCCGCCGCCACCGCCACCGCCATATCCGCCATTTACTAAATCACCCGCTCCACCATATCCTAATCCACCTCCAAAGCCATTTGCTTTATCGGCACCACCATATATGCCACTCCCCGAAATCTGGCCATTTGTTCCATTAGAAGTCCATCCGGCACCACCGGCACCATTGTCTTTTGAAGCATTGCTTGAAGTACCACCTGCAGTACCACCGGCCCCGTTTGTTGTTGTACCAGCTGCGCTTCCGGCATATCCACCATAACTGGTTCCACCACCACCACCTGCAACAACAAGTAAAGTACTGGTTGTATTATCCCAAACATAAGTTCCGCCGCCGCCGCCGCCGCCATAGTGGCCAACATTATCCCATTCTCCTGCACCACCTGTAACAATATCTATAACATCACCACCTGCAACGGTAACAGTTCCTGTTATACTGGCACCGTTACCACCTGCTACCTGACTGCCTGTTGCACCGCCCGCACCACCTGCAGCACCCACCGCAGTTACAGTAAGCGTTGTAACGCATGCCGGTACTGTAAATGTTTGAACACTTGCCGAATAACTATATGTTGCATTAGTTGAATTTGTATATGAAATGCTAACCTCATCAATTGCAATCGGATAATATTCAAATTTACTTTTTGCAACAAATTCCAACTCAAAATTCGAAACACAATATGCTGCAGGAATAGTTAATGTTGAACTTTGCCAGTTGGCGCTGGTACTACTAAGTGTTGCCTGCGAAGTAAAAGTTGATCCCCCGTTATTAGAAAATAATACTTGAACAGATGTTTCATCTTCATTGAAATAATAAAATGTAAGCGTAACAGTATTTGATGAATACGCGGCAAGGTTAATAGCTGGTGAAATGATTGTGCCTGTTGTACCACTGGCAGCATCAAAGCCATCAAAGTATAAACAGTAACTACCTGCCTCAGTACAACCAGGTGCCTGGTATGTGCCTCCGCAAATATCACTTCCCCCGCCCATTGTTTGATCATCCCTGTAAAAATAACCATCGGTACCTGATTCTGAACCGGTCCAGGTTTGTGCTTGTGGTATGCAGGCAGAACCAGCTATAGAAATTGAGGTTGCACCATTTACTGTGGTGTAAGTACCATCAAAGTTTTGATAAAATACTACAGTTTGAGCAACAGAGCGTAGGGGACTAAGAACCGATAGGCCAAAGAAAAAAAGAATAAATATTTTAGAATAGAAACCTTTCATGTCTATATTGCTCGATATATTAATGTGTGTTGTTTAATGGAATTTGAATATCAGGTCCCTTCATTAAAATTAAAGTAGCACCGCACTTACTACAATTGCCTGAAGTATTACTTGTATTAAAACATTTCGGGCAATAATATTCCCCTTGTCCGATCAACGTATTTCTATCATTCGGGCAGGTAAATGGTTCAACAGGATTTGGACAGGTATAAGAACATTTTGGGCATATATACAAATCGTAATGTGTTACAACCGGTTTAATAACAGGATCATGATGCATGGTATGTTTCAAGGTTGTATCTCCTTGATAAGCCTGTAATTTGGCTGTCATTATGGTATCCTGAGCAGTTGATGTAAAGTGACCCAGGCATAAAAATGTGATCACCAAACAAAGATGCCTAAGTAATGCTGACACAAATCTTCTATTACCATTTGGCATAAAAGCTTTAGCGCTTTGCAATAATGATATGTTAATGATTTTATCCATCTTGGGTACGTCAGGTAATACTTACAGATAGTATAAATTATATACTAGAGTAACTAATACGTGAAATAGCGTATTTAGTTACAGTTATATTATGTATGTCTTGAATCTCATTTATGCCGGGGGGTATAATGAATTATTACGCAATAAAAAAATTATAATAAGTATTTCTACCTACTTGAATTGTAGTGCAAAGTTAACATTAAAATTACAGTAAACCAACGTTTTTTTCATAAACAAGCAACAATATTCATGTTTTAATTAATTTGTTCTCATTTTGCTTCATTCCTAAATTGATTTAGCCACAATAAACACAATACTTTCAATTTATTGGTTTTTTGAGTAAAACGGAAAAAATCCGTGGAAAAGAATTCAATAAACAATCATTGAGTGTACATTTTAGCGAATAACTCCCTTAACTCATGTAATATTTTGATTGTCAGCACCATACATGTTTTTAATAAATTTAAAAACACAACATGTTGATCATCAGTAGGTTAATTAATTTATTGTAAATCATTGTTATTAACAATGAATACCCTACTAATAGAGGTGTCCGGATTCACTTTTTCGATAAAGCAATTGTTATTTTCAGGAGTAATAAATGGTTACTTTTGCAAAGTAATTTTACATATGGGCGACTGGAAGAAGGATATTGCAAGTTTTCACCATCAATTTGAGGCAGGTGAGTTGAATGAGTCCGAAATGGATAAGGACCCTATTCTTCAGTTTGAAAAGTGGTTTGCAATAGCTATGGAGCAGAAAGTTGAAGAACAGAACTCATTTGTTTTGTCTACGGCTACGCTGACGGGCATACCATCTGCACGCGTAGTATTATTAAAAAGTGTTGATGCCAATGGATTTATATTCTTTACGAATTATGAAAGCCGCAAGGGCAAGGAGTTGGAAGAGAATCCCTTTGCAAGCATGACCTTTTACTGGCCTACTCTGCACAGGCAAATAAGGATAGAAGGTGAAGTAAAACGGGTGACTGAGCAAGAATCGAAGGAATATTTTCATTCTCGGCCTAAAGCAAGCCAGGCAGGTGCCTGGGTCTCTCCGCAAAGTAGCCCGATATCGTCACGAAAAGAGCTGGAAGAAAAACACGCTGCTTTTATGTCAAAGCATGAAAGCCAGGAAATACCTGCACCTGAACATTGGGGCGGGTACCGTATACTACCTAAACATATTGAATTCTGGCAAGGCCGTACCAACCGTTTGCACGACCGCCTCGCATATACGCTCGATAAGGGCAAATGGAGGATATATAGAATGGCACCTTAATTAAAACCAAGCCCCATGTGGAAAGAAGAAAATAATAAACTGTACAAAAAATTCTTGTTCAAGAATTTTTCAGAAGCCTTTTCGTTCATGACAAGAGTGGCTTTTCTGGCTGAAAAAATGGACCACCATCCGGAGTGGAAGAATACATACAACACGCTTGAAATATGGCTTAACACACATAGCGCAGGAGATATAGTAACAGAAAAAGATCATAAGCTGGCTAAGGCAATTGATGAGTTAGAGAAGAAAAGCTAATTTCGCTGCCCTATGAATTATCGTTCCCTCAAGGCAATTAAAAAAGATATAGCAGATGGCAATTTAACTTGCCATGCCCTTGTATCGCACTACATCGCCCGAATTGAAAAAGAAAAACACCTCAATGCTTTCCTTGAAGTATGGGGTAATGAAGCATTGCAACAGGCTAAAATAATAGATGAAAAAATAAAGTCGGGTAAGGCTGGAAAGCTTGCCGGAATGGTAATAGGTATTAAGGATAATATATGTTATAAGGGCCATAAGGTAACAGGTGCATCAAAAATATTGGAAGGGTTTGAATCGTTGTATAGTGCTACCGTAGTTGAACGCTTACTTGCTGAAGATGCTATAATAATTGGCCGTTGCAATTGTGATGAATTTGCAATGGGTAGTTCGAATGAAAAATCGGCATACGGAAAAGTACTTAATCCGCATGATAATGATCGTGTACCTGGAGGATCTTCAGGGGGCTCAACAGTTGCAGTGGCTGCAGGTTTATGCTTAGCGGCATTAGGCAGTGATACAGGAGGTTCAATTCGTCAACCCGCATCTTTTTGTGGCGTAGTTGGCATGAAACCAACGTATGGAAAGGTATCACGCTATGGGTTATTAGCATATGCTTCTTCTTTTGATCAGATCGGTCCACTTACAAATAACATTGAAGATGCTGCATTGATATTGGAAGTAATGTCAGGCAAGGATGAATTTGACAGTACCATGTCGGACAGGCCAGTTCCTGCATACGCAAGGGAATATAAAAATGTAGATACTAAGAAACTGCGCATAGCGTATTTAAAAGATTGTGTTGAACACACAGGCCTTGACCCGGAAATTCGTAAACATATTGAGGGAGTAATAAATGACTTAAAGAAACAAGGTCATGTAGTTGAACCAGTTTCATTTCCGTTAACTGATTATGCTGTACCTTCTTACTATGTGTTGACAACAGCCGAAGCTTCTTCTAATTTGTCCCGATATAGCGGTATTAATTATGGCTACCGAAGCCCGAATGCTACTGATCTTGAGTCGACTTATAAGAAATCGCGCACAGAAGGTTTTGGTAAAGAGGTGAAAAGACGTATAATGCTGGGAACTTTTGTTTTAAGCTCAGGTTATTTCGATGCATATTATGCTAAAGGACAAAAGGTAAGGCGCTTATTTTCAGAGCAAACCGAGGCTATTTTAAAGAATTACGACCTTATTCTTCTTCCTGCAACCCCTGGTACGGCGTTTAAATTCGGGCAAAATGATCAGGACCCGGTAAAGATGTATTTAGAAGATATATTTACGGTACAGGCTAATATTACCGGTTTGCCGGCAATTTCATTACCATTGGGCAAACATTCTAACGGATTGCCTTTCGGGGTACAGCTTATGGGTAAAAGGCATGATGAGCTTACGCTATTGGCCTTTTCGGAGCACTTAATGAACAGTGCTTCGTGAATATCTAAGGAAGTTTGGTTTGCTAAAAGCGATATTTATTAGTAAAATTGCACCTTTGGTAAAACATTTTAAGTTTTAAACCGTTTAAGAGATATGAGGATGATGAAAGTAACAAGTCATAAAATGCTAATGCTAGCCATATTTATGGTGACGGCAGTTGGCTTTTCTAAAGCAGCCGTATATCATAAAATGGGCCCAGGCAAAGATAGCACACAGCTTTTGACTGACGATCCTATTGCAGCATCTCTGGATAGTCTTTCTCAACTTAATTTTTTCGAAAAAGGGTATGATGTAGTAAAATCTCCTAAATATAATTTCGCTCCCGATTCAATACCGGTATATAGCGAAAAGGAAGTAGAAGACCGCTTTGCTAAGCTTGATGCACAAACACCTTTTGGTATTCAATATAATAACGTGGTTAAGGACTATATTACAATGTATGCTGTCAGGAAAAGACAGCTTACATCAAGAGTTCTTGCCATGGGTCGCTTATATTTTCCAATGATGGAGCAGGTTCTCGATCGTTATAAAATGCCGCTCGAGTTAAAATACCTGGCTGTTGTGGAATCAGCCTTGAACCCTACAGCATGTTCAAGAACAGGTGCACGTGGGCTTTGGCAGTTCATGTATACAACGGGTAAGCTTTATAATCTGGGTGTAACTTCTTACGTTGATGAGCGCAATGATCCTTATAAAGAAACGGTTGCTGCATGTGAATATTTAAAGTTCTTATATGGAATGTTTGGTGACTGGCAGTTGGCTATTGCAGCGTATAACTGTGGCCAGGGAGAAATAAGCAAAGCAATTCGCCGCTCAGGTGGTAAAAAGGGTTTCTGGGCTATAAGGCCATATTTACCTAAAGAAACACAAAATTATGTTCCTGCGTTTATAGCAGCAACATATGTGTTACATTATGCTACATCGTTGAATATTTATCCAAGCATTGTTAATGCAACTTATTTCGATGTTGATACAGTTACAGTGCATCAGCAATTGTCTTTTACACAAATATCGGCTTACCTAAATGTACCAATGGCAACATTGCAATACCTTAATCCTTCTTATAAGTTAGGTGTTGTACCTTTCAGTACAGATGAGAACTATGCTATTTGTTTACCTAAATCAAAGGCAGGAACATTTGTAGCTAATGAACAAACTATTTATGGACTGGCTAAGAAAGATACGCTTACCAGTTCTCAGATTTTAGCAAGCCAATCGGGTGGTGCACCAGAGGTTGAATACTACAGAGTGAAACATGGTGAGCATTTAAGTACCATAGCTAATCGTTATCATTGTACCGTGCGTGAATTGAAAGAATGGAACGGCCTTGCAAGTAATAGTGTTGAACCAGGTCAGCACCTTACTGTATATATAAACCGGAGCCACCACACAACTTCAAGTAGCAGTAATGTTGCCTCTAAAAAATCAACTAAGAAGGATTATGTAGTTCAGGCAGGAGATACTTTGTGGCACATTTCACAGGCGACAGGTGTTCCAATAGCTACCTTGAAGAAGTTGAATCCGAAGAATTCGTTAGTACCGGGAACTAAGATCAAGCTCTCGAGCAATTAATATTATTTCTTTTTAAGCTCGTTTATAGCTATCCAGGCCATTAAGCCCATGCCGGTTTCAAGGGCTTTTTCATCTATATCGAAAGTAGAAGTATGTACACCTGATGTAATTCCTTTGGCGGCATTAGCAGTACCTAATCTGTAAAAGCAGGCAGGTTTTAGTAACGAATAAAAAGCAAAGTCTTCTGAGGTCATGCGCTTTTCAAGAGCTATAACATTCTCTTTTCCCAAATATTCTTCTGCAGCTTTTTGAGCAGTGGCAGTTATATCAGGGTTATTTATAAGCACCGGATACCCAATGTCAATTCTAACATCACAAAGCCCTCCCATTTCTTTTGCTTTGGTTGCAATAATATTTCTAATTAGCGCATGCGCTTCATTTCTCCATTCTTCATTCATAGTACGGAATGTACCATCAATAAACACTTCTTGCGGTATAACATTAGTTGCACCATTGGCCTGAACTTTTCCAAAAGCAAGAACAGTAGGTATACTTTGCTTTGGGTTCTTCATGAACTTATTATTCAACTCTACTAATATTTCAGAGGCAATAAGTATTGGGTTAATATAGGTTGCAGGCATAGCAGCATGGCCGCCTTTACCTTTCACGGTTAAATATATCTCATCACACGATGCCATATAAGCGCCGCTATAAAACCCAACTTTTCCTGTTTCCAATGTAGGAAATACATGTTGGGCGATTATTGATTCAGGTACCGGATTTTCTAATACTCCTTCCTTAATCATAATGGATGCACCTCCGGGTAATTTTTCTTCACCCGGTTGAAAAATGAATTTTATAGTTCCTTCCCAATCATTTTTTAATTCATTAAGGATCATTAATACACCTAACAACGCAGCTGTGTGTGCATCGTGTCCGCAAGCGTGCATTACTCCATTATTTATTGATTTGTATGGAACTTCATTTTTTTCTTCAATCGGCAGCGCATCATGGTCTGAGCGCAATGCAATTGTTTTACCTGGCTTGCAACCTTGCAGATTCACTGATAGACCGGTTCCTGCAATGCGAGTATACGGTACGCCTACTTTATCCAGCACAGATATAATGTAATTTGCTGTGTTATATTCTTTAAAAGATAGTTCAGGATTAGCATGGATATGCCTTCTGATGCCAATTACGGCTTCAAGATGTTGTTGACTTAAAGACCTTATTCTTTCAAGTATATTCACTGTATTCAATTCCTTACAAAAATAAAAAAACCTCTGACGGTAAGCCAGAGGTTTTCTTTATAGTTCCGGTTCTATTAATATTTTCCGCCTTCGTTTTTGCCACCTAATCCAATAGGGCTGCCAACTCGTGTCATTGCGCAACGGAAACCTATATAATCGGTTGCCTGATGTTCTTCAAGGAATCTGCGTGAACCAGGGCTCATCCAGAAAGCACGGTCTTTCCACGAACCGCCTTTATACACGTGCGTTTCATCACTGATCAAACTTGTTGTACCTGTTTCATACATTATTTTTCCGCCAGGGTGGTTAGTTTTAGCTGACTCACCTTCACCATAGAAAATACTTGAGTTAACATCACCATCCTGGAAGCTTCTTTCGTCTGATTCATGGTAATTTCTTCTTTCAGCAAGGTTATCTTCTTTATGGTTCTTGTCTACCTCTCTCATCTTTACCTGACCGGGAACACTTACTATATCACTGTCTACACCATTGAAAGCATATTGTAAAGAATCCTGAATTACTGTTCCATCCTGGTCCTTAACTGAGGTTTGGTATTGGTTACCTCTGAAAGGCCTGAATTCAAATTCGTCATCCGGAGTTAATGGTCTGTAAACGTCCATTACCCATTCACTCACGTTACCCGCCATACCATACAGACCGTAGTCATTTGGCCAATATGAATAAACAGGTGCAGTTACGTCAGCCGCATCATTCAAATCACCTGCAACACCCATATAGTCACCTGCGCCTTTTACAAAGTCAGCAAGTTCTTGTCCGCGATATTTATCATCGGGGTTACGTGTAGCGTGACCGTTCCAAGGATATATTCTGCGATGGTAGATCAATTCCAATGTTGTATTTCCAATTAAGCCATAAGCTGCAAATTCCCATTCTGCTTCAGTAGGTAAGCGATAATCAGGTAAGAAAATACCATCTTCCATTCTAACATTACGTTCACCATTGCCTGATGGGTTAAGATCAGGAAGCGGGGTTTTAACCTGGCCAGCCCATTTACCGGCAAGGTATGTATCAGTATTGAAATAGTCAGCGTCTGAAGGAGTAGGGTTCCAATCAATGATACCTTCACGAACAAGAATAAATTCATTCACTCTGTCGGTACGCCATTTACAAAAATCTGTAGCTTGTAACCAGTTAATACCTACTACAGGATAGTCATTATATGCGGGATGACGCAGGTAGTACTTTACATAAGGTTCATTATAAGCAAGTTTATTACGCCAAACTAATGTATCAGGCAATGCTTTAGTATATACCTGAGGGTAGTTTGAGTTAAATACTCTTGAAGTCCAATATAAGTATTCACGATAGTTACTATTTGTAACTTCTGTTTCATCCATATAGAATGATGACACGGTAACACGCCTAGGTACGTTATTCCAATCATACATCACATCATCTTCAGAACGGCCCATAGTAAATGTACCACCTTCAATGAACACAAGCCCCGGACCAGTTTCCTGTTCTTCGTAAGGCATTACCTCATATCCTCCATTCTTCGGATCATTCAGGTTCCAGCCGGTAACGGTAGATCTTTCGTGCGCACACGAAGCAAGTATCATCGTTCCTGCAATGCCTAAAATCTTGATGCTTCTTTTCATAGCTTATTTATATATAAATTATTATGTAGCGTGTATCCTATATTAGAACGAAGGGCAGTTAATAGTTCTGAATGTTCTGTGGTGCGGATGGCATGAGAACTGGAATATAAGCGACAGTTCATGAGAGCCCGCTGTTTGTTCAGTGAGTTTTGAAATAGTTACATCATAGCTATAACCAAACTTTATAGTTTTTTTCTGGAAACCAATTAATAATACAATACAATCCTGATTTCTATACCATAAACCACCAACAATAGGCCCCTTCATTGCATAAAAGCCAAGCTCAAGTTGTTGAAAGTCCTGTTGTTTTTGGAAGATTACGTTTGGAGAAATAATTACCTGATCGTCTTGTATAGAATGTCCGTTAACAGGAATCATTGCACCAAAGTGACCAGTGTATTTTATTGGTAGTGGACTAGCGCCTGTTACAAACGATTCATCAGGTTGAGTAAGGTGGTCAACAGCAAAGCCAAAGAAAACATTGCGGCTGTAACCTAAAATTCCGGCAGAGAAATCTGGAATACCAACACTTGTGCGGGTAGAGGTCTCGTTGGTATTGTAAACAAATCCGCGTGTTGCATCAATCATATCGCCAAAAGTTAATTTTGACCAATCAACACTTTTCTGGTGATACGTTGCCTGAAAACCTGCACTTACAGTAAATGTACGGGTAACAGGTAATTGAAAAGCATAAATAAAACTTATATTACTTGTAGTAAGAGTTGCTTGCCCTGCCTGATCCTGGTTTGCTAATATTCCAATACCTCCTGATAATGCATCTACGTGCTGATCGTATGAACCATTATATGTAACAAAGGTTCCTGGAATGTTTGGCCATTCATCTCTGAAATTAAGGCAAATTCTGGGGCAGTTTGCACTACCTGCAAATGCTGGATTTAAGTACAAAGGGTTGGCATAGAACTGCGTGAATTGCGGGTCCTGAGCATTGGCATTAAAAGAAAAACCGATTGTCAGTGACATTATAGCTATTAAAATGATGTATAATTTTCTCATGGCAGTATAATGCATTAGAGTACAAATATACGAAAAAAATGATATGATTGTTACCCCGTTTTACAATTTTTAGGGCAAAACAATAAAATTCAATTCATAAAGTTAATGCTGTGGAACATTCGTTGAACCAAATATAGTAACTTTACTGCCTTGTTATAAGGCAAGAAATACATTTTTTGATGAAAAAGCCCCTCTATACCTTATTTTTTTTGTTTCTGTTGAGTATTTCATTCAATATGGAGGCACAGATGAAACAGAAGCAAAATATACAGTCCCCTCAAAGTACAAGTTTAAGTAAAAATACTGTAAATCAACCGATTAGAAAGATCGTGCCTGCAAATGCTAACGGTATTATAACACTACAATGGCAAGCTCCCCATACTGAAACTATGACTCAAAGCGGTCCGGCCAAAGTATTTATTGGTTTTAAAGGTGCCAGCTATAATGGGGTTCTTTCATATTTACCTGAATATATTACTTATATTAAACTCAACTCATCAACAAACAGTATTAAGGTAATAGTAGCAAATGCTACTTACCAGCCATTATCTTCTGAAGAAACAAGTGCAATCAATAAGAATAGTGCAATTTCTTCAGATGTAAAACTTACTTATAGCATAGTTCACCAGGATATGGAATCATATGCCGAGGTTATGTTATTACCTATTCGCAAAAATCAGTCAACAGGCCAGTATGAAAAGCTTGTTTCTTTCAAATTAGATGTTCAGCAAAATATTGTTATTTCTCAGAAGAAAAATAAACATCAGGCGAGTTTTGCAAATACTTCAGTTCTGGCAAGCGGCACCTGGTACAAAATTGGTGTAGCTGCAGATGGGGTATATAAATTAGATTATACTTTCTTTAAGAACCTGGGCTATAATATGTCTACCCTTACGCCATCGGACATAAAAATCTATGGTAATGGTGGCCCTATGTTACCGGTTGCAAATAGCGCATACAGGCCTGACGATTTGCAGGAGAATTCAATATTCGTTCAAGGACAAAATGATTCTTCATTCAAGCAATCAGATTACGTATTGTTTTACGGTAAGAGCCCTCATATATGGGCATACGATACCGCTGATAAAAGGTATCATCATACAGTTAATTTGTATACCGATACAACCTATTATTTTATTACTGCGGACCTGGGTAAAGGTAAAAGACTAACCGCTGAAAAGGATTCAGGTTATGCTCCTACTGATACTGTAAATTCGTTCGACGATTATGCCTATAATGAGCCAGATCAAACAAACCTTATTCAATCGGGTAATTTATGGTTCGGACAATATTTTGATGTTACTACTTCCTATAATATTCCATTCAGTTTCCCTAACATTCTCTCTACTACACCTGTTTATATCAGGACTGCTTTAGCATCACGTTATGACAATAACAATAACTTATATGCGTATAGCACTTACACCTCAAGTTGCGGTAACGGTAGTGTAACATTATATCCCCCAACCGTTAATACTGGTTGTTATTATTGTGTATATGCAGCAATGGGCATAGGTAGTTTTACCTTTAATATCAACCCGAATTCAACCTCTTTTACAGTGAATGTAAATAAACTAACAACCGGTGCCATTGGATGGTTATATAATGTTGAGGCCAATGTCAGGAGGCCGCTTTCTATGCCAACTGATCAAATGGAATTCAGGGATGCACTTTCGGTTGGCTCCGGAAAATTCTCATTATTTAAAATTTCAACATTTTCACCGCTGCAGGTATGGGATGTGACAAACCCCTATAATGTATCGTTGCTAAACCTAAAAAAAGTCACTGTGGGTTCCGGTCAATCATACCAGTTTACACTACCTACAGATTCGTTACGTCAATTTATTGCATTCACCGGAAATACATATTTAACCCCGACAAGTTTTGGGCTTGTGCCAAACCAAAATCTGCATATTCTTCCACAGACCGACATGGTAATTGTGACCAATCCATCATTCTACCAACAAGCCATTCAGTTAGCAGCTTTCCACAAAACACACGATAGCCTTAAGGTGCAGGTAGTTACTACTACACAGGTGTACAATGAATTTTCATCGGGCCAGCAGGACCCTGTTGCAATACGTGATCTTTGCCGAATGTTCTACACCAGGCAAACCACTTACGGAAACAGTTTAAAGTATCTGTTGCTTTTTGGCGATGGCTCCTATGATCCTAAGAGAAGGATGCCAGGTAATTCAAATTTTGTAGTTGCATATGAATCTGATAATTCATTTGATCCTACAAATTCATATGTAAGCGATGACTTCTATGGTGTGCTTGATACCGCATTTGGCGACCTTGACGTAAACCAATATGTGTATAATTTGAATATTGGTGTCGGCAGGCTTACTGTTGATAATGTTTCAGAAGCTCAAACTATGTTAAGTAAAATAGAAAACTATGAAACAGGTTCCGGAGAACCGGTAGTGGCTTCAACTTCGTGCTGCAATCCTGCCTCGCAATTTAATTTAGGTAACTGGAAAAACAATATATGCTTCATTGCACATGATGGTGACGATAACACACACGTTAATAATGCACAGTTTTTGGCAGATAGTATAGTTAGCCTGGATTACAAAAATCTGAACGTAAATAAAATATACCTTGATGCTTACCAAATGCAACAAACACCTGGCGGCCCAAGGTATCCGGATGTGAATGCTGCAATCGATAACCAAATGAATAATGGTTTGTTCATTATTAATTTTACAGGTCACGGTGGTGTATTTGGCTTAGCAACCTCACGGGTACTTACTTTCTCTGATATTAATTCATGGACAAATATTAATAAGCTTTCCCTATTCTTTACTGCCTCGTGTGAGTTTGCACGATACGACGACCCCGAACAGGTATCGGCCGGCGAGCTTTGTCTGCTTAGTGGAACTGGCGGTAACATAGCGCTTATGACAACAGTACGAGATGTATATTCGGGCGGAAACTTTCAGCTCAACCAGAATTTCTACTATAATTTGTATTCTCCTTTGCCTGATGGGTCTTTGCCAAGACTAGGTGACCTCTTCAAAAAGGCCAAGAATGCAACAGGATTATTTGTGAATACCTTGAACTTTGCATTATTAGGTGATCCTGCGGTGCGACTTGCATATCCTCCGCAAAGAGTATATACCACATCTATAAATGCAGTGCCAATAAATTCAACACCGGATACACTTAAAGCACTGGAAAAGGTTACGGTGACAGGATATGTTGGAGATACTGCTAAAAACTTACTTGGTGGGTTTAATGGAGTTTTGTACCCAACAATTTTTGACAAACCTGTATATGAATATACACTCGATAACCTGGGTGGCACCAATAGCCCTGTTATGGGTTTCACCCTGCAAAAGAATGATGTTTTCAAGGGCAGAGTATCTGTAACAAATGGAAAGTTCTCATTCACCTTTGTAGTGCCTAAGGATATTGAATATAATTATGGTTTTGGTAAAATGAGCTATTATGCTCAAAATGGCTCGCAAGATGCAACGGGTAATTATGAAAATGTTATTGTGGGTGGATCATCGCCAACTGCTGTTAATACAGGGAAAGGGCCTAAAGTAAGGCTATATATGAACGACAGCAATTTTGCGTATGGTGGAATGACTAATGAAAATCCGCAGTTGTTTGCAATTGTAAATGATAGTAACGGAATAAATACGGCGGGTAGTAGTATCGGGCATGATATTACAGCTGTACTTGATAACAATACACAGAACACAGTTGACTTGAACCAATATTATCAACCGGCCCTTAATAGTTACCAGAAAGGTACGGTTACGTATCCGTTTACTTCTCTTACTCCAGGCACGCACACATTAAGCCTTAGGGTTTGGAATGTATACAACAATACAACAGAAACCTCAACTGAATTTGTGGTGCAACCACAATCAAATTTGCAGTTACAGCATGTGCTTAACTACCCGAATCCTTTTACTACACATACACAGTTTTTCTTCGAATTGAATGAAGTGTGTGACCAAACGAATGTTCAGATTCAGATATTTACCATAACAGGTAAACTGGTAAAGAATATTGTTACAACTGTTAAGACAGATAGTTTCCGCTCTCAACCCATTGATTGGGATGGAAAAGATGATTTTGGTGATAAAATAGGTAATGGGGTATATATATACCATGTTAAAGTACGTACAAGTGAAGGCACCACTACCGAGAGCTATCAGAAGCTTGTTATTTTATAGGCAATTTATATATTTGTCATCCTTTTTTATCTTTAGTATATAATAAAGGCGGGGTTAATGCGTTAAATGTGTTCCTACTCTTAATCAAATGAAGACATTCCTGATTCGTAAAATAGTCCTGCTTTCTGCCCCGGTGATGGTTTTTAGTCAAAGCCTTTTCGCTCAAAAAGCTAATGTATTGGGCCAAAACCTGGCCGGCAATGTAAATGTGGTAACTACTGCAGTTCCCTTTTTGCTGATAAGCCCCGATGCACGTGCCGGTGGTATGGGCGATGCAGGTGTTGCTTCAACACCTGATGTTAATTCCACCCACTGGAACCCTGCAAAGCTTGCATTTATACCAGATAGCCTTAAAATGGGTTTTGCTGTTTCGTATGCTCCCTGGTTAAGGCAATTGGTTCCTGACATTAATTTGTCTTACCTTTCATTTTATTACAAACTACCAAATCGCCAGGTAATAGCTTCTTCACTACGTTATTTTTCACTGGGAAATATTGAGTTTACTGATAATAATGGGGTTACAATAGGCAATTTTAATCCGAATGAATTTGCATTCGACCTTTCATATGCCCGCCAGTTATCCGACAATTTTTCTGTAGGAATGGCCGGCAGGTATATATATTCTAACTTGACAGGAGCCTCGGCAGTGCAAGGTGAGTACACACACCCTGGTCAATCTTTTGGTGTAGATATTTCTACATATTATACAAGCAAAGAAGTAGAAGTTGGTGGCAAAAAAAGTACAATTGCCGTTGGCCTTTGTGTTTCGAACCTGGGAGCAAAAATATCCTACTCAAATTCGGGCGTTTCAAATTTTCTACCTACCGATTTGCGCCTGGGCGGAGCACTTAATATGAATTTAGATAAGTACAACAAAATATCTTTTATTGTTGACGCAAATAAATTGCTTGTGCCAACACCTCCTGTTTATAAGCTCGATACTAATGGTAGCCCGGCAGTTGGGGCGAATGGTCAACCGGTAATTTCAGCAGGGCAAGACCCTAATGTTCCTATTGTTCAGGGAATGATTCAGTCTTTTAGTGATGCACCGGGTGGTGGTGTTGAGGAATTTCATGAAATTGACTGGAGCGGTGGAATGGAATATACATACGATAACCAGTTTGCTGCAAGAGCAGGGTTCTTTTACGAAAGCGTTACTAAAGGTGGACGCCAGTACTTTACTATGGGTGCCGGGTTCAGGCTAACTACTTTAACAATTGATGCGGCGTACCTTATACCAATAAGCCAGCAAAACCCGTTGCAAAATACATTACGTATTTCTTTGGCATTTAACTTCGGCAAGAATAAAGGCAATAAAAAACCCGATGAAGGTAGTAGTGCTGACTGAGGTTAATTATAATTCCCACCAATTTTGAGTTTCCGTATCGGATACGGTTTTGATGTACACCAGCTTGAAAAAGGCAGACCCTTTTATCTAGGTGGTATCTTAATTCCGGCTTCACCCCATGGCGCGGTTGGGCACTCCGATGCTGATGTGTTGATTCATGCTATTTGCGATGCTTTATTAGGTGCCGCAGCATTGGGCGATATTGGTGTTCACTTTCCAAATACATCATCTGAATTTAAAAATATTGATAGCAAGATATTACTGAGTAAAGTAGTTCATTTACTAAAAGAAAAGAATTACCAGATTGGGAATATTGATGCGACAGTTGTGCTCGAAGCACCTAAAATTGTGCCACATATTCCTGCTATGCGAACTGCGCTTGCAAACGTACTTGGAATTGCTGAAGAGTGTATTTCAATAAAAGCAACTACTAACGAAACAATGGGGTATGTTGGGAAGTTAGAGGGCGTTAATGCCCATGCAGTAGCTTTGATAGAGAAAAAGTAGAAACTCTACTTTTCTAAAGCACCTAAAATATACTCGCGGTTAAGTGTTGCAATATTTGCAACTGAAATGTTTTTAGGGCATTCAGCTTCACATGCATTTGTATTGGTACAATGACCAAAACCTTCTTCATCCATTGCATCTAACATACTTAGTGCACGTTGTTTGCTTTCGGGTTTGCCTTGCGGTAATAAACTTAACTGAGCAACCTTAGCCGATACAAATAACATGGCTGAACCATTCTTACAAGCTGCAACACATGCTCCGCAACCAATACATGCAGCAGCGTCAAATGCTTCTTCTGCTAAGTCTTTAGGTACCGGAACAGAGTTTGCATCAGGTGCATTACCGGTAGATACCGAAATATAACCACCTGCGTGCTGTATACGATCGAATGAACTTCTATCAACAACTAAGTCCTTGATTACCGGAAAAGCTTTTGCTCTCCACGGTTCAACAGTAATAGTTTCACCATCTTTAAAATAACGC